>JAJTBH010000113.1 GCA_021287005.1 Anaerolineae bacterium | reverse complement strand
GGTCACTGCGGGCCTGGGTATGTTATTTTGTATGGCAGGTCTTTATCTGGTCTGGTTTTATTCACCCGTAGTGACAAAAACTGTGCTGGAAAACCTGGATGTCTTTTTGCAATCCGTCACGACCACTGAAGCGGGTCTTACGGCGGTACAGGAATCCATTTTAACCATTCAAGACGATGCTCTGGCTCTAAAGCGTGTTACCGGGGTGTTATCGCAGGGCATCCTGGATAGTGAGCCCATTCTGGATAGTTTCTCGCAACTAACCGGAGAAGATTTACCGGACACGATCCATGCCACCCAAAATTCGCTGGCGGCGGCGGAAAAAAGCGCCAAATTAATGGACGATATGATGACATCGCTGGCATCCATTCCGTTTTCACCGGTTAAAGCTTACAAACCCGAAATTCCCCTGCACACAGCGCTTGGGCAGATATCGCAGAACCTGGACGACATCCCCGATTCGTTAAAAACCATAAATTTAAGTCTGAAGGACAGTCGTAAAAATTTTGACGCCATGCAGACTGAATTGGATCAATTAGCCGGGAGCATGGACACAATTAATAAAAACCTTTCCAACGCCGGCGAAGTCATCAACCAGTATCACCAGAGCACACTTTTGTTGAAAGAACGTATTACAACGGCCAGAAATTCGGCGGCTGGAGTCATTCAAAACCTGGTTTGGTTTTTAACCTTTTTGCTGGTCTGGTTTTTTATCATTCAGTGGGGTGTATTATTGTATGCACTGGATATGCAGCGTGCCGTTTCCAACTTTAGAGAGGTAAAAAACAAATTCACGGGTGAGGATCATCCAAAGGCAGACCAATAAAGAATTTGCGTGAAAAGCACCTTCATGTTAAACTTACTTGTTATGGTGCGTTCCGGCATTCGTTTGTTTTTTTTATTTTTTTCTTTTTTGGGTTCCATCTGGCCGCAAGTGAATCAGGCGGAGACCCCCAGGATCAGTGCGCCCACAGCCGGGCAGGCCGTTAAAGGCGCGGTATTGGTCAGCGGATTTACCGACATTAAAAATTTCCAGAGCGCCGAAGTTTCGTATAGCTATACCTCAGGAGATACCTCCTGGTTTTTAATCAGCCAGAGCAGTGAAGCGGTCAAAGATGGTCAATTGACTGTTTGGGACACCAGCACGATTACGGACGGTGATTATAATTTGCGTTTGCAGGTGATATTAACCGACGGCAGTGTGAAAGAAGATGTTATTACGGTGCGTGTGAGAAATTACAGCCCTGTGGAAACGGTGGGTGTAATGGCAGCCCGTCCGACGGCCACGCCCACAGCCATAATTTATCGCCAACCGACCCCCACCCGGCTTCCGGCCAATCCGGCCAGTGTCACACCGGCCGACCTGGATGCTTATTTACGCTGTGGTGTAATCTCGGCTGTGGTGATATTGACCTGTTTGGCGATTTACATGGTTTATAAACGAGTTAGAAGTTTGAGATAATTTTTTTCAGAGGTTAATTATGTTCTTAATTGTCGGGTTGGGAAACCCCGGGCGTGAATATCTGGAAACACGGCACAATGTTGGTTTTATGGCAGTAGACCGGCTGTGTCAGAAATGGGGCGTTAAACCCAACCGCCTGCAATCCAAGTCTTTAATCGCCCAGGCGCTGGTGGATGAGGATAAGGTGATACTGGTTAAACCACAGACCTTTATGAATCTGTCGGGGCAGGCCGTGGCGCCGTTGATGCGTTATTACAAACTGGAATTGTCGCAAATTTTGGTTATTCATGATGATCTTGATCTGCCCCTGGGTACCATTCGTTTACGCCCTTCGGGGGGATCTGGCGGCCAAAAAGGGTTGGCTTCCATCATCCAACAGGTGGGCACGCAGGATTTTCCGCGTTTGCGCATTGGCATTGGCCGCCCGCCGGGCCGTATGGAAGCGGCCGATTATGTACTGCAAAGTTTTTCGAAGGGTGATATGGAAACCTTGCAGTTTATTTTGCCAAAAGTGGAAGATGCGGTGCATACCTTCTTAAAACAGGGAATTGTTACCGCCATGAATCAATTTAATGGAGCGTTGGAAGGCAGTGAAAATCATTGATGAATTGCGCGGTATACCTGCATACCAGCAGGTTTTATCGGCGGTTAAACAAAATGAAGTACTACCCGCTTTAGGTTTATCGCGAGCCGCCCGCATGATTGTGGCGGCAGCTTTGCATGGTGACCTGGAGCGGCCGGTCTTAATTTTAACCGCCCGCAATGACCACGCGCTTAAATGGATGGGGGAACTTGACTTCTGGTCTCATGACGTGCCGCATTATCTTTTTCCGGAGCCGTCGCCGCTTTTTTATGAACACGCCGCCTGGGGCACCAATACTCGCCGTGAAAGGCTGAGCGGATTAAGTTATCTGGCTGCCTACCATTTGCCCGGTGCCGCACGCCTGAGTTTTCCGCCCATCATTGTGGCGCCTGTGCGGGCCATAATGACGCGCACCTTACCGCGGCGCGACTTTATTAAAAACAGTAAAGTGCTGAAAGTCGGTCAGCAGGTGCAGCCGGAAAGTTTACAACGCCAATGGGTGGAAATCGGTTATCAGGCGGTGGATACCGTTTTGGAGCCGGGCCATTTTTCGCGGCGCGGCGGTATTCTGGATGTGTGGGTGCCTGCCGAAGCTTTTCCGGTTCGATTGGACTTTTTCGGTGATGAGTTGGATACCATTCGCCGTTTTGACCCGCATTCGCAGCGTACTATCGAAAAATTACAGGAGATGATGTTTACTCCTGCGCGTGAACTTCTGCCCGGCAAAGCCCTGGAAAAAGGCTTGCCCCCCGAACAGATCGATGAATATTACCTGGGCCTGGTGCACCCTGCGCATGCCAGCCTGTTGGATTATTTGCCATCGCAGGCGCTGGTGTTGGTGGATGATATGAACTATCTACAAACCCTGGCAACCGAAGTGGAAGAACAGGCGGTTAAGCTGCGCCATGAAAACATCAGCGAAGGCCTCATCCCGGAAGATTTTCCCATCCCTTATTTACCCTGGTCGGAAATTGTAGACAGCCTGACCGGGCACCCCTTTTTGGAATTGGGTTATGCCGGTGAGGAGGCTACCTCGGACCTGGCGGCTTTGTTTACCCCGGGTGAACGATTTGGCGGACGATTAAAACCATTTATTGACCATGTTCTGGATTTTTGCCAATCCGGGCAGCGCGTGGTGTTGGTATCACGCCAGATTTCCCGATTAAAGGAACTCTGGCAGGAACGGATAAACCACACCTCACTTAATAATTTCCCTGAATTTGTCGACGGGCAGTTAAACGAAGGTTGGACGTTGGCGCTTTCACCGTCGGAAAAATTGAGCCTGATGACGGACGGTGAAATATTTGGCTGGGAAAAACCGGGCTCGCGTTATACCCACCGCCATGTAGCGGAAGCGCCCGAAGCGGTATATGCCGACTTAAAACCGGGCGATTGGGTTGTGCATGTTGATTACGGCATTGGCCGTTTTATGGGGCTGGTAACACGCGTTCTGGATGGCATTGAACGTGAATTTTTCTGCGTGGAGTATGACAACGGCGATCAATTGTATGTGCCGGTGCATCAGGCTGACCGCATCACCCGATATATCGGCCCATCCGAAGAACCGCCCACACCCACCCGCCTGGGCACCAGTGAATGGTCTTCAACCAAGGAAAAAGTCACCGATGAGGTGCGCGAAGTTGCACGCGATTTATTGGAACTTTATGCTACCCGGCAGTTGGCTGAAGGTTTTGCTTTTCAAGCGGATACGGTCTGGCAAAAAGAACTGGAAGCCAGCTTTCCTTATGTGGAAACCGCCGATCAAATTAAAGCCATTGAAGCCGTTAAACGAGATATGGAAGCCAAACGTCCTATGGATCGTTTGTTGTGCGGCGATGTGGGTTACGGGAAAACCGAGGTGGCTTTACGCGCCGCTTTTAAAGCGGTGAACGACAGCAAACAGGTGGCCGTTCTGGTGCCGACGACCGTTCTGGCTCAGCAGCACTATACGACTTTCCGTCAACGACTGGCTGCCTACCCGGTGGAAGTGGAAATGCTCTCTCGTTTTCGCACGCATAAAGAACAGGATGAAATCATCAAACGCCTGGCTGATGGTAAAGTGGATATTATCATCGGTACGCACCGCCTGATTCAACCGGATGTATTGTTTAAGGACCTGGGTCTGGTAATCATCGACGAAGAACAGCGTTTTGGTGTAACGCATAAGGAACATTTTAAAAAATTACGCACCGAAGTGGACGTCTTAACACTGACAGCCACACCTATTCCGCGCACGCTTTACATGGCGCTGACCGGGGTGCGTGACATATCCAACATCAATACGCCGCCCGAAGAGCGCCAGCCGGTGGTGACGCATATCGGTCCGTATTCGCCGAAACTGGTGCGACAGGCTTGTTTGCGTGAACTGGAACGCGGCGGGCAGGTCTTTTTTGTGCATAACCGGGTGCAGACCATTCATGCCATGCAAATGCACCTGAACAAGCTGGTTCCCGAAGCGCGGGTGGCAGTGGCACACGGGCAGATGCCTGAAGGAGAACTATCTTCGGTTATGGAGAAATTCTCAAGCGGGGATATGGATATTTTGTTATGTACATCCATTATTGAATCCGGACTGGATATTCCCAACGCCAACACATTAATCGTTGATCGGGGGGATATCTTTGGCCTGGCGCAGCTTTATCAGTTGCGCGGGCGCGTCGGACGCGGTGCTCAGCGCGCTTATGCCTATTTCTTCCGGCATCGCAACAAAGCACCTACACCCGAGGGGTATGAACGCCTCGAGACGATTGCGGAGAACACCCAGTTGGGGGCAGGTTATTCAATTGCCATGCGCGACCTGGAAATGCGCGGAGCGGGAGAATTATTGGGGGTACGCCAGCACGGTTATATCGCATCGGTCGGTTTCCATCTTTATACACGCCTGCTGGCGCAGGCTGTCCGCGATTTACGCCGTTTTGAAGGACTGACCACGCCATCAATGGGTGACCTGGAAGATTTGCAAATGGCCATGCCGGTCAGTGTGGATTTGCCGCTTTCGATTGGCATTCCTGCCGAATATGTACCGAATAAAAACATGCGCTTGCAGCTTTACCGCCGCCTGGCTGATTTGCGGCGTGAAGATGAACTGAAGGTTTTAATGGATGAGTTTGCCGACCGTTTTGGGCCCTTGCCCGAACAGACCGCCAACCTGTTTTACCAGATGACGGTTAAGTTATATGCCGAACGCGCCGAACTGGTCTCGGTGACGGTTGAAAGCGACCAGATAGTACTGCGTCTGGCGGCCGTTCCCAACGGATTGCCGGCGCGGATTTTACCGGAGGTTGGCAAAGGGGTGCGCGTGGGTAAAAACGCTTACTGGATTCCGGAGATGGGTGCGGATTGGAAAGAAAAACTGATCGAGGTGCTATCTGCTATAATTGAGGTAAGAAAAAAGGCAGGCCTGAATGTTACCTGAAAAATTGAGAGATGCCATCCATCTGGTACGCGCCGGGGAAAAGGACAGAGCGCGTAAATTGTTGATGGAGATCCTGGAAAATGATCCTACCAATGAAACGGCCTGGTTATGGTTTGTCGACACGTTGGAAAGTGACCGCGAAAAGGTGATTGCCCTCAAGGGATTAATTAAAATCAATCCCAAAAGTCAGGCTGCCCGCCTGGGTTTAAAACGCTTAACCGGCGAAGCGATTGAAGAACCGCTTCTACAGGCTGTTGAAACGGAAGTAAAACAGGAGATACCTCAAACCGAAACGGATGTTGTTGTGCAGCAGCCCGTTGAAGAAATTGAAATATCATCGCCGCCCCGGCATGTATCACGCCGCTTTGAGAAACAATGGTTATTAGTGGCTTTGTTGGTTGGCGCTGCCGTGTTTTTGGTGGGAATATTCTTTTTCTTTTTTGCCGATCAAATGGGTTTTGGCACGGCGGATAAAACAACGCCATGCAGTTGCGCCGAAACGGATGCTTATCTGACCCGTGTTCAAGATCGTGTTTCGCGTTGGTTAAGCAACCAGGCCATTTATGAAATTGCCGAGAAAAACGGCGATGCACCCAGTAATACGGATTTTGCCCAAAAGATATATCAGGAAGAACAAGATGATCGCGTGCCGGAGTGTTTAATCGATTTACACGCCACCCTTTTGGTGGCTTTTGAGTATCATGTTAAATACGGCGAAGCTTTACGCGGAGGCAATGCGCGGGAAATCAGCTATTATCGCGATTTTGTGGTCAGCACCCGCGAACAGTTACGGCAGGATTTTGCCCAAATCAGCAGTGGATTAAATTGCACAAAATAAGATTGAATTTATCGTATTTGTATGTATGATTAAAGATAAAAATTATGGGGTGAGGAGGTAAAACATGCAAAAACGATGGTCTATTATTTTCGCGCTGACAACCCTGGCGCTTTCACAGATCATGTGCTCTTTGATTAATACTGTCGGGGACAGGTTGGAAAATGAGGTCTCGAAAACGCTGACGGTCATTTCAAGCACCCTCGAAGCAGCGCAAAAAGAATTCCCGACTTTACAGAGCCAGATGGAAAAAACGGTAGCGGCAGCGCAGACCAATGCGCCGGACATGGAAGAACTGCAAAAAACTTTGCGGGCCGTCCAAACCGAAGTCAACAGCCCCCCTGAAGTTTCGTCCGAATCGACAGCCGGGTCCATATCCGGTAAATTATCTTACCCCAGTGAATTCATTCCACCATTAACCGTGGTGGCATTTGAACTAAAAAATAATCAGATGAGCGGTAAAACATACCAGCAAAATACCGAGACCAATCAGATGAGCTACCAGTTAAACGATCTGCCTCCGGGCGAATATTATATGGTCGCTTATGTACAGGACCCGAAAAATACACTGGCAGCCGGTTATACCGAGGCGTCCTTATGCGGATTGACGGCAGATTGTGAAGATCACAGCCTGGTTAAGGTGCAGGTGAAAAACGGTGAAAACACCGGCAATATCGACTTGATGGATTGGTATGCCCCTGAGGGAACTTATCCAAATAAACCCTGACGTACTTCAGACAGGTCTCCATTCGAAATAGTGGAGACCTGTTTTTTTGTGTGTTAATCCGGTCCGAAGGTTAATCAGGCTGCCAAATTAGCATTGGCATCCCGATATTAATCTGATCGGGTATTATGCCGGGCATGGAAAAACGCTTAATCCGGGTGTGATCGGGGGTGTAAGGTCTATTGAAGATTTTGAGGCTTGGAATACTTGCCTTCTGATTAAAGACTGTTACAATATAGGTGATTTGTTCTATTTTGTTGGGGTGTTGTTTATTGAAAGGATATGTTTATGGACTTCCGATTAGTGGCTCCTTACCAACCCACCGGTGATCAACCGGATGCAATTAACGGTTTGGTGCAGGGTGTGGAAAACGGCTGCCATCATCAGGTATTGCTGGGCGCCACAGGCACCGGAAAAACGTTCACGATTGCCAACCTGATCAACCGTGTGCAAAAACCGGCTTTGATCATGGCGCATAATAAAACATTGGCTGCGCAGTTGTATGCAGAATTTAAGGAATTTTTCCCTGAGAACGCAGTTGAATATTTTGTCTCATATTATGATTATTACCAGCCGGAAGCCTATGTTCCACAGCGTGATTTATACATAGAAAAAGAAACTCAAACCAACGAGGATATTGATCGTTTGCGTCTGGCAGCCACCCGGGCGTTGATGTCGCGGCGCGATGTGATCATAGTGGCCTCGGTTTCATGTATTTATGGCCTGGGAGACCCTGAAGCCTACGGCAGCGGGGTGATTAAATTGCAGAAAGGTGAAATCTACCGGCGTAATGCTTTATTACGCCAACTGGTTGAAAGTCAATACCAACGCAACGATGTTGACCTGCATTCCGGTGTGTTCCGCGTGCGCGGTGATGTGATTGAAATTTTCCCGGCTTATGAAGAAAAACAGGCCTGTCGGGTTTCTTTTTTTGGCGATGAGGTTGAAAAAATAGCCATGTTCAGCCCGGTGACGGGTGAAATTTTACAGACCCAGGAAAGCATTGATATTTACCCTGCCAAACATTATATTACCATGGGAGATCGCCTGAAACAGGCCATCACCGACATCGAAAATGAACTGGAAGAACGTTTACAGTTTTTTAAGGCACACGATCAATATCTTGAAGCGCAGCGCATTGAACAGCGCACACGTTATGATATTGAGATGTTAAAAGAAGTCGGTTATTGTTCGGGGGTTGAAAATTATTCACGCCACCTTGACCAACGTCCGGTCGGTTCGGCGCCCTGGACCTTGATGGATTATTTACCCAATGATTACCTCTTGATTCTGGACGAATCGCATATGACCGTTCCGCAAATTCGCGGCATGTATAACGGAGACCGTGCGCGCAAGCAGGTATTGGCCGATTACGGTTTTCGCCTGCCGTCCTCATTGGATAACCGCCCGCTTACCTTTAACGAATTTGAAGAACGGATGGGGTATACCGTTTACACTTCGGCCACGCCCGGCCCCTATGAAATGCAGCACCAGTGCCATATCGTGGAGCAAATCATTCGGCCGACCGGCCTGATTGATCCGGAAATTAGTGTGCGGCCCACCCAGGGGCAGATTGATGATCTGTTGATTGAGATTCGCAAACGCACTGAACGCGGCGAACGGGTTTTGATAACCACCTTAACCAAACGTATGTCGGAAGACCTGTCGGAATACCTGATGGAAGTCGGCGTGAAAGTGCATTATTTACACTCCGAAGTGGAAACATTGGATCGGATCGGCTTGTTGCGTGATTTGCGCCGGGGTGTGTTTGACGTGTTGGTGGGCATCAACCTGCTGCGCGAAGGCCTGGACCTGCCTGAAGTTTCACTGGTGGCGATTCTGGATGCCGACAAAGAAGGTTTCCTGCGTTCGGGTACAGCCCTTATTCAGACTATCGGGCGCGCGGCGCGTAATGTTAACGGTACGGTGATTATGTATGCCGATAAACAGACCGATTCGATGAAACTGGCTATTGAAGAAACCAACCGCAGACGTGCCAAACAGATGGCGTATAACAAGGAACATGGAATTGAACCGGCCAGTATCGTGAAGGCCGTTTATGATCTGACGGCGCGTTTGAGCAACAGCTACAGCACGGCCGAATCGAAAGCTAAATATGAAACCAAAGGCGGCGGCGCCATGCCGGTTAATGAACTTAAACGTTTGATTTCAGAATTGGAGTCACAGATGAAACAGGCGGCCAAGGACCTTGAATTTGAACGGGCGGCCATGCTGCGCGACCAGGTTTATGAAATGCGCGCATTGTTGGCCGATGAAAGCGACCTGCCGCCCTGGCAGAGAGCCAAACTGTTGGCCGGGGAATAATTTTTAGACGGTGGAACGTACGTTACATGAATCAAATTCGCCGCTGGCGGTTTCATAATTAAAACGTACGTTGGTGACATAAGCATGCCGGGGGCCGCGGTGCAGGGCAGAGAGCAGCATATCCAGCACATCCGGGCGGCCTTCGGCGACAACTTCCACATTGCCTTCGTAAGTGTTACGCACCCAGCCGGTTAAATCCAGATCAACGGCCGTCATAATTACGAACTGTCTGAATCCGACTCCCTGAACGGTTCCTTCAACGACTGCATGTAATCTTGATTGATCATCCATAGCTGAGGTCAGCTCCATTTATTAAATTGAGGTCATTTTTTCCAGAGCCAGAATGAAAAAAGGGTACTGGCCAGTAATAACATTCCGGTTATTAAATAAGGTAATACATTACTGATGAAAAATGCATTGGAAGGGATATTTAGACGCTCCCTTTTCCAATTTTCTTCGGCTTGATCCAGCGACAATCCCAATGCCGTTTTAAACCCATGTTCACAATCCAGGCCATCGTGATAAACATTTACCAGGTTTTGCATCCCAGGTTGACCGTAACTATCTTCAAGAAAGGCTACAAATTGTTTGGATTGGGCATAAGCCAGGCTGTTTTGTGTTTCATCGGGCGGCAGGGCCAGGCAAAGGTCTTTAAAGGATAACAGGGCATTCTTTTGTGCGGCGTCGGTTACACGTTTTTCGTCTTCGGCATCCGGGTAAAGTTCCGCCAACCCGGCTGCGCCTTCTGAAAACCAGAGCGGCAGGTTACCATAGGATTCTGCCATGACCTGGCGCTGAATTAAATGTGAGATTTCATGTGGAATCTGGCGTTCCAACTGTATTTTTATGTCGGGCGCGGTGGCGTTAACAGATAATAAAAGGATATTCTCTTCAGGCAGGCTGTGAGCAATGACCTGAGAAGCTCCCGATATTTTTAATGCCTGGTGCAGAGCCTGGCTGTTATCATACAGGTATAAACTAAAAATGGGGGAGGCTTGTGCCGGAAAGTGTTTTAAAGCCGATTGAATGCCTTTCTGGCTGATGGACGTTAAATCTTCCGATAACAAATTACTGCCGGAATACCAATGCAAAATAAATTGATTTTGGTCGAGTGTTTTCCAGTCAAAACGGTTGTCACCGTATAAAAAGGTGTAATCGGGGCTTTTGTGAATTTTTCCACCGGCATCATATGCCTGATAGGAATAATTCAGACGTGAAAAGGCCGGAAGATTAATTCCGGCCAGATCAAGCCTGTAGGTTACATTTTTTTCGGGGTGGGGTATTTCTTTAACCAGGGTGCTTAATGGCGAGTGGATAATAATTTCCAGCCGTTTTACCTGGCCGGCCGGGGCCACAGCAATGCTGAATAAAATTTC
>JAJTBH010000112.1 GCA_021287005.1 Anaerolineae bacterium | reverse complement strand
GTTTATAATTATTACAACCAATATCAATAGTAAGTTTTGTTTTCTTAACCTGTAACTGAGAGAAACCATCCTTATGAATGCTGAATTGTCTGAAAAACCTTCCTTTCTGGATCGTCCTTTGAGCACATTGTTCAAATTTAATATTGAAACGTTATTGATTGCCGTTTTGATTATTCTGGCAATTGTGACGCGTTTTTATAACGTGGATTTGCGTGTGATGAGTCATGATGAAGTCAACCATGTTGTGCCTTCTTATGACTTATACGAGGGACGCGGATACCGGCATGATCCGGTTACTCACGGACCACTACAGTTTCACCTGGTGGCTTTGTCATATTTTTTGCTGGGTGATAGTGACTTCAGTTCACGGGTTCCGGCAGCCCTATTCAGCATTGCGACGATTGCTTTTGTAGCCATTGCTTACCGGCGATACCTGGGGCGGATTGGCGCGCTTTTAGCCGGTTTATTTTTTACAATATCACCTTATATGCTGTTTTATGGCAGGTATACCCGCAACGAGGCGTTTTGCGCCTTGTTCGGGGTTATGATGATCTATGCCGTTTTGCGGTATCTGGATAAGGGTGATAAAAAAGCGTTGTATTTATTGGTTATTTCGACCGTTTTAAATTTCACGGCAAAAGAGGTGGCTTATATCTATGCTGCCCAGTTGTTGTTATTTATCGCTATCGTTTTTATTGAACGGATTTCACGCAAACCCTGGGGTGAAGCGGAATCGAAAAAACAACTTTTCTTAATCTTGATGGGTCTGGCTATTCTGTTGCTGGTACTTGCCCTGGGATTCAGCACCCTGCATGCCAACGCCAATAAACCCCCGGATGATGGCTCGGCTTTTGTGGCGTCGCCTGAAACCGAGTGGATGGTAATAGGAATGTATATTGCCCTGGGGGCCGGAGCCATATCGGGGTTGTTGTCGGCAATAATCTTAATTCCCGCTTTGGGCTGGAAAGCCATTCGAGAAGAACGCTCGTTCGATATTTTAATGCTGACCGGAACCTTGATTCTGCCCCTGCTGGCAGCTTTTCCCGCAAAACTGGTCGGATTTAATCCTCTGGATTACTCCAACGAGGGATTATTAAAAACGGGCATTTTTCTGATAATCTGCACAGCCGCAGCGGTGGCGCTGGGACTTTGGTGGCAGCGAAAATTATGGGTTGTTTGTGCCGTTGTGTTTTACACCATATTTACCGTTTTTTATACAACCTTTTTCACCAACGGCCAGGGGTTTTTCACCGGGTTGGTAGGTTCACTGGGATACTGGTTATCTCAACAAGGTGTGCAGCGCGGCGGCCAACCAATTTATTATTATGCTTTAATTCAGATCCCAATGTATGAGTTTTTAGCCGCTCTGGGAACGATTCTGGCTTTTGTCCTGGGCATTGTTTATCGCAAATTCTCGGCAGTGCCGGGTGATTTTGTCAGTCGTTCCAACTTGCCTGAACCTCAGCCTTATGCGGAAGACAGCGTCGAAGGTGAAGAAAAAACCGAAACTTTGCTGCAACAGAGTGTGCAGTCCGTGCCAACTCTGGCGCTATTGATCTTCTGGTCGGTTACAGCCCTGGCAGCTTACAGCGTGGCCGGTGAAAAAATGCCGTGGTTAACCGTGCATATTGCCTTGCCCTTGCTGCTGGCGGCTGGATGGGGAATTGGGTTCGTTATGGAAAAAATCCCCTGGCAGCGAATTGCCAATATTCGCGGTATTTCAGCTTTGCTGCTTCTGGCTGTTTTTGTTTCAAGTTTTGCCGTCTTAATTTATTCGCTGCTGACACCCGAAGCGATACCTTTCCAGGGAAACACATTGGAGCAACTAAAGGCTACCAACGGGTTTATTCTTTCAGCCATCGCCTTTTTAGGAAGCTTCTTCGGCGTTTTATACCTGCTGTCAAACTGGTACCCCAAAGAAATCATCGGTTTAATGAGTGTGGCGGTCTTTGCCGGTCTGACGGTTTTAACTGCGCGTGCGGCTGTAATGGCCAATTATATTAATTACGATACCGCCAAAGAATACCTGGTGTATGCACATGCGGCGCGCGGCCCCAAAGATGTGCTTGAACAGGTTGAAGAAATTTCCAAACGCACGACAATGGGCAAAGATATTGTGGTTGCGCACGACAACGACACACTGTATCCTTACTGGTGGTATTTCAGGGATTACCCCAATAAAAAATTCTTCTCCGATAAACCCACACGAGATTTACGTGACGCTTCGATTATTCTGGTAGGCGATCAAAACTATACCAAAATGGCGCCTATTGTTAAAAATGATTATTATGAATTTGAATATATGCGCCTGTGGTGGCCAAACCAGGACTACTATGGATTAACCCTGGAAACCGAAGAAGGTCGCCAACGCATTCTGGGGGCTTTAACCAACCCCGAAATGCGCGCTGCCATCTTTGACATCTGGTTAAACCGTAATTACGATTTATATGCAAAGGCGACCAACAGTACCGCCCTTAAACTGGAAACCTGGCAGCCGGGCAGCCGGATGAAAATGTACATCCGTAAGGACCTGGTTGCAAAAATCTGGAATTATGGATCTTTACCTGTAGCCCAGGAACAGACCACTCAAGAAGACCCGTATCTGGCCAACACCGTCAAACTTAATGCAGATGTTGTGATTGGCACAACCGGATCAGGCGCCGGGCAGATGCAGGCACCGCGCGGAATTGCCGTGGCACCGGACGGCACCATTTATGTGGCCGATTCACGCAATAACCGTATTCAAAGATTAAACGAAAAAGGTGAAGTACTGGCTACCTGGGGCGCGATGGCGGATATTTCCAAAGGCGAAGCCCCGGGCGGGACATTTAACGAACCCTGGGGTATAACCGTTGGACCGGATGGCTCGGTTTTTGTGACAGACACCTGGAATCACCGGATTGAAAAATTTACCGCCGATGGACAGTTTATTAAAATGTGGGGTATTTTTGGTCAAGGTGAAACCCCGGATGCCTTCTGGGGTCCGCGCGGAATCGCTGTGGACGCTCAAGGTCATGTTTACGTAGCGGATACCGGCAACAAACGAATCGTCGAATTTACGTCCGACGGTGATTTTGTTACACAATTTGGCAGTTTTGGCGTTGAAACAGGCCAGTTTGACGAACCGGTGGGTGTTGCGGTGGATGCTCAAGGGCGGGTCTATGTTACCGACACGTGGAATCAACGCGTTCAGGTGTTTGATCGCGGGCCGGATGGAGTTAACTTTGAACCGGTCAGCCAGTGGAGCGTTAATGGCTGGTTCGGTGAATCATTGGATAATAAACCCTTTATCACCGTTGATTCTTCCGGAAATGTGTTTATCAGCGACCCTGAAGGATACCGAATTCTGGAATTCAACAGCGAAGGTGTATTCCAGCGCGCCTGGGGCGACTACAGCCCGGATATTGATGGTTTTGGCCTGACTTCCGGTGTTGCCGTTGATACGAACGGCCGAGTCTGGGTTAGTGATGCCGGTAATAACCGTGTGATGCGATTTGTGATGCCATAAACAAAAAGGGTCAGGCCGTAGAAAAAGCGTGCCTGACCCTTTTTTATTTTGTAGGGGCGAAGAGCTTATTTTTTTTTGTCTTCGTCTTTGATGAAAATGCTTAATATAAAACTGACAACGCTGACGATCAAAGCCCCCCAGAAGGCCGGCCAAAAACCGTCAACGGTGAAACCCACCCCAAAACTGCTGCCGATGACACCGGTTAGATAAAACAGGAGTGTATTAATCAAGAGGGTGGCTAAACCCAGAGTCAGGATGATGATAGAACAACCCAGGGTTGTCAGGATGGGGCGCAGGGTGGCATTAACCAGGCCAAAAATAATGGCAAGGAAAACGATTGAGAGCCAGCTATCACTTTGTGTAGTGATGCCACGGGTGCTCATAAAACTGATGGCGATATAAATGGCAATTGCGTTTATTAAAAGACGAATTAATAGCTTTTTCATGTTATTGATCCTTTGATATTTATTTTACATAAAGCAGTAAAAGGGAGCAAGTATGTCGATCATCGCTGAAGCCAAACAGGAAAAACCTTTAAATAAATGGGTAATTACGGGCAGTTATTATTTCTCTTTTTTAATCCTGGGCTGCACTCAGGCAGTGATCGGAACGACTTTAACCGGTTTGCAGACGCAGACAGCCGTCAGTATGGATATGATCAGTTTAATTTTCCCTTTGCGCTCAATCGGTTATATGGCCGGGGCGTTGTTGGGCGGGCGGTTGTTTGATCGTTTTCGCGGCAACCTGGTATTTTTATCAGCCCTGGTTTTACTGGCATTGGGTGTGGCGGCCATGCCTTTCACGTCATTATTTGCCCTTTTATGCGCCGTCGTATTGTTGATCGGTCTTGCAGAAGGCGTCATCGATGTTGGTGGTAATACATTACTGGTCTGGCTGCATGGGAGCAAGGTAGGGCCTTTCCTCAATGGATTACATTTATCCTGGGGGATCGGCGGGTTAATCATTCCGCAAATTGTTGCGTTGTCGATCAATCACAGCGCCACCTATGCACCCTCTTACCTGGTAATTGCATTAATTTCCTTACCGCTAATGCTGATTTTGATTCGATTGGGAAACCCGAAAAGCCCCGAAGCCCATTCAGAGGTTCAGGGAAAAAACGTGAGCTGGTTGGTGATGCTGGTGATTGTGGTCTTTTTTGGGTTCCATGTGGGCGCAGAAAGCAGTTTTGGCAACTGGATCACAACCTATACCCTGAAATATTTTAACCTTACAGCCACACCGCAAATTGCATATAACATGGCTTCATTGTTCTGGTTCGCCTTTACCTTGGGGCGCGTGCTGGCTATTCCCTTTGCCACCCGCGTTAAACCTTCGGTAATTTTGTGGGTTGACCTGATTGGCAGTCTGGCGGGAGCTGTGATTTTGTTGGTTTTCCCGGGAAATTTATCCGCCGCCTGGATCGGTACGGCCCTGGTGGGGCTTTTTATTGCCTCGTTATTCCCCATGACGATTGCTTTTGCCGAGCGAAAGATGGTGATTTCAGCCAAAGTGACCAGCATGTTTTTCATCGGTTCGACCAGCGGCGCCATGTTTTTTCCCTGGTTTATCGGACAGTTTTTTGAAAAAAGCTCACCTCAAATCATGGTTTATACGATTTCAGGCTGCATCATTGGTGCGATAATTATGTATATCCTGTTGGAATTTTTGACACGAAAAAAGAGTATTTAATCGTTGAAAAATAATGGAGGAAAAATGGATCTAAAACCTTTTTTTGTAAAACCCGGCTCGAAGCTTAAATTGGAAGATTTTAAGACGGGTGGCAAGGAATTTTTTGAAGAAGGAAAAAAACAGGGACTGGAAGATCTTAAAAAGAACATTTCCGAAATCGATCGTTTACAGGAAATTTTATATGCCGAACACAAACAACGCCTGTTGATAATTTTTCAGGCTATGGATACGGCGGGAAAAGATGGTGTGACACGCAGTGTTTTTGAAGGGGTAAACCCGCAGGGCGTTAAGGTTGTCAGTTTTAAAGCACCGACTTCCACTGAACTTGAACATGATTATTTATGGCGGGTTCATGCGCGGGTGCCGGCCAAAGGGGAGATAGTGGTTTTCAACCGCTCTCATTACGAAGATGTGCTGGTGGTGCGCGTACACGAGTTGGTTGAAAAAAAGGTCTGGAAACGCCGTTATCGCCATATCAATGAATTTGAACGGATGTTGGCAGATGAGGGCGTGACCCTGGTTAAATGTTTTTTGCATATCAGCCCGGATACCCAAAAAGAACGTTTAATGGATCGAATTAACACCCCTGAAAAACAGTGGAAGTTTAACCCCGGCGATATTGAGGAACGAAAATATTGGCCCGATTATATGGCAGCCTATGAAGATATGCTGAATGAAACCAGTACGGATTGGGCGCCCTGGTATGTGGTGCCTTCGGACCACAACTGGATTCGAAACCTGGTTGTGTCATCCATTATCAGCAAAAGCCTGAAGGATTTGAATTTACAATATCCGGCGCCTGTGGAAAATATTGAACAATATCGCGAAAAATTGATTTAGTTAAAGAGTAACAAGGCGATCAAACAATTTCTGGAAAATGGATGGAACGTTGGATTTAAAAGATACTTCCATCCAGATGAGCGTATTCTGGCGGGTGAAACCACTGTTAATAAAGGTTTCATCCGCTGTTTCTGCGGGGTAATTGATGCTGACAGAGCGATAGGCCGGAGCAATATGAGCCATTTGTTTAAGCAGGCTTTTAATTGCGAGTTCTTTGTGATCGGGCGCCACAGCCAGCCAGAGCGTGTCGGATGACTGGCGGGTTGGTTCAATACTGGCAAAACCGATGGGGTGGCCATCCAGATAGCTGGTCCAATGGCTGGTAGGCATATCGCTGAAAAAGTTATCAAGTTTATTTATGATCGACGGTTTAAATTTTCGAATGGATAATGGCAGATGCCAGGCAACACTGTCCGGATAATCACGTTGCAGCCAGGCATAATGCATATTCCATTCTCTATCCAGGCGGCGGCCGACAGTGGTTGTTGGTGCAGGCTCATCTCCGGTCACGATACAATCACTGATCCAGGTGGAGCGCCGGGCGCGTTCCTTAAACCCCAATGAATTGTATAAATGAATGGCTGAAAAGTTATCGTCCCGTACCTGCAACCAGGCGGATGCAGCTCCATGCTCGCGAATATGATCCAGGCCGCGCAAGGTTAACTGGCGTGCGATTCCACGCTGGCGATAATCGGGGTGTACGGCGACGTTTACGATTAAATAACGCCATTGATCTCTGACAAAGGATGGAATCAGGGTGAGGTTACCGACAACTTCGCCGTTTTCCTCCCAGACATAACCATGCAGGGGATAAGAAGCCATTTCTCCTGCACCGGGAAACCAGTGTAAAAAATGGGCATCCTGGGCGGCACGGCGAATCTGATGCAGATATTCTCTGCCATCGGCGTCCATATGCTCGTAAAAACACGTTTCGATCAGGTCGGCAACGGGATTCAGGTCTTTACTGTTGTCTAACGGGCGGATGTGATTGGAAAGACTGATTTGATTAACCACAGTTCTTATTTTACCTTAATCCGCTTAACCTGGCCGGAAATTGTTCCAATCACGGGGCTTTTATAAATCTCCAACCGATAAAAGCCTGGCTCACATCCTTATGGTGACTGCGTGAGAACGAAAATAATCGAGGTTCTAATAAAGCTCTGATATAAAATCTCTATGATGTTAACAGGCTCAATGCTATAATTTCATAATAGCGATGAGCTGAAAAAGGAAAATGTCTTATGATGAGATTTGATCGGTTTACAGAACGAGCTCAGGAAGCGGCTCAACGAGCGGCTGAAATTATTCAACGCTATGGGCATAACCAGATTGATACCGAACATATCCTGCTCGCCTTAATTGAACAGCCTCAGGGTGTTATTACACAGATACTTGAAATCTTAAAAGTGAATCCCAGTTCGATTGCCGAGAGGCTGGATTATATTTTGCGCACGACTCCCAAGGCCAGTATTTTTGGCGGCGGCGCCGGGCAAATATTTATTACCCCCCGCGTAAAGCGGATTATCGACCTTGCCAATGAAGAAGCCAACCGGTTAAAAGATGAATATATATCCACTGAACATCTTTTTCTGGCAATTTTAAGTGAAAGAAACACACCGGCTTCGCGTTTGTTGGAAGGGGTGGGATTAACGCGTGAACGCGTTTATGACGCCATTTTACAGTTGCGCGGTGGTCAGCGAGTGACCGACCCGCAGGCAGAAACCCGTTACCGGGTTTTGGAAAAATATTCACGCGACCTGACCCAGATGGCGCGTGAAGGCAAACTGGACCCCGTGATCGGGCGTGATAATGAAATTTTACGCGTCATGCAGATCCTTTGCCGTCGAACAAAAAACAACCCGGTTTTAATCGGTGAGGCCGGCGTGGGAAAAACCGCCATTGTTGAAGGACTGGCTGCCAAAATTGCCAGTAACGACGTTCCTGAAATATTGATGGGAAAAAAGGTGGTTTCGCTCGACCTGGGCGCCATGATTGCCGGTTCCCGCTTCAGGGGTGAGTTTGAAGAACGATTAAAAGCCTCCATTGAAGAGGTACAACGTTCTGCCGGTGAAGTGATTTTGTTTATTGATGAATTGCATACGGTCGTGGGGGCCGGAGCAGCCCAGGGCGCTATGGATGCCTCAAATATGCTTAAGCCGGCTCTGGCGCGCGGTGAACTGCAATGTATCGGTGCAACTACACTGGATGAATATCACAAACATATTGAAAAAGATTCGGCGCTTGAACGGCGGTTTGCCCCGGTCTACGTGGAAGAACCCAATGTTGAGGATACCATTACCATGCTGCGTGGTCTGCGGGACCGGTATGAAGCGCATCATAAAGTGCGTTTTTCTGATGAAGCGCTGGTTTCAGCCGTGCGCCTGTCAGACCGATATGTCACCGACCGGCACCTGCCGGACAAGGCCATCGATTTGATGGATGAAGCCGCCGCAAAACTGCGTGTAGCATTATATTCGCTGCCGATGGATTTAAAAGAATTAAAAAGTGAATTGGACCGGTTACAGGCCGAAGAAGAACAGGCCGGCGTGGAACGTGATTACGAACGCGCTGCACAAAAAAAATCGGAACGGCTGCGTTTGGAAGCCGAGTTTAAAGAAAAACGGGATGTCTGGGAACAAGAACATCAACTGGATGAAGTAGTGGATGTTAACGATATCTGCCAGGTCATTGCCCAATGGACGGGTATTCCCGTTGACCAGATGATGCAGAGTGAATCTGAAAAACTGTTAAAAATGGAAGATAACCTGCATGAGAGAATTATCGGACAGGATGAGGCCATTAAAGCCGTTTCCGATGCCATTCGCCGGGCGCGGTCGGGCCTCAAAGACCCGCGGAGACCGATTGGTTCGTTTATTTTTATCGGCCCCTCCGGTGTCGGTAAAACCGAAATGGCAAAAGCCCTGGCCGAATTTATGTTTGGCGATGAAGACGCTCTGGTGCGCCTGGATATGAGCGAATATCGTGAACAGCACACCGCTTCCCGTTTGTTTGGCGCGCCTCCCGGATATGTGGGTTTTGAAGAGGGCGGTCAATTAACCGAAGCCGTTCGCCGCCGACCCTATCGGGTGATTTTGTTTGACGAAATTGAAAAAGCGCATCCGGAAGTCTGGAATTCGCTGCTGCAAATATTGGACGACGGTAGATTGACCGATGGACAGGGTCGTCTGGCAGACTTCAGAAACTGTGTTTTGATTATGACCAGCAACCTGGGGACTGAGTTTGTTCGTCAGGGTGGCACTCTGGGATTCATTCACAAAGGCAATGATAATGAAGAACGCGAGATGCATGAGAAGATTGAAAAAGCCTTAAAATCAACTTTCAGACCCGAGTTCTTAAACCGAATTGATGAAGTGGTAATCTTCTCACCCTTAAGCCTGGAGCAGGTGCGTAATATTGTTGACTTGCAAATGAAAGAAGTTCAAGGCCGCCTGGAAGAACATGGTTTGCTCGTGAAACTCTCAGAAACTGCTCGCGAGTGGTTGGCCAACCAGGGTTACGACGCAGCATTCGGTGTCCGTCCTCTGCGCCGAGCGCTTCAAAAATTTGTTGAGAGTCCGTTATCCATTCGCCTGCTTTCCGGTGAATATAAAAAAGGTGACGTGATTGAAGTTGACGTTGAAGCAAAAGGTGAAAGCGACCTTGAAAAACAGGTGATTTTTACCAAAGAGTCCGAAAATGAAGAGCCGGCTGAACATAAAACCCGGCGATCAAAAACGGAAAAAGTGGAATTGGAAAAAGTCGATGCTGAAAGCAAAACGCTTTAAACGAACAATATAAACCAATAAAAACCAGTCGTATTATCTCCCAGCCCTGAATGTGGTAAGATTATTATCAAATAATCTGCCAGGAGATCGAAACATGAATTTAAGAAAATTTGGGGCTGGGATGTTTTTTTTAATACTTCTCATGGCTGTCAGTGCCTGCCAGAGTCAAGAAGAAACCCCGACGCCACAACCCCCCAAACAACTAGCAGTAAACAACCCGACTGGAGAGGCGCCTTCTCCATTTACACTATCGACTGACAAAATTGATATTGCTCCCGGCAAATCATTGGAAATTAAGACGCCAACCCCAAAATTTGAATCATCCCCGGTTTACGGCTCGGTTTATATCAGAAGTATCAATATGAAGATTGCGGAAGGTGAGGTTTTACCGGAAATACAATTTCAGGGATCGCTTCCGACCCCGTGTCACAAATTGATTTTTAGCGTCGATCCGATTAATGCTCAACATCAAATTGTAATAAAAGTGTTGTCGGCCGCCAATTTGAAACAAGTTTGTTCAAATGCGCTGCAACCATTTGATCAAAGCATCCAATTAACCGATATTCCCAGTGGTTCCTACAGTGTTTGGGTCAGCGGTTCAAAGCTGGGCGAATTTACCGTTCCATAAACAGCACCAATCAATGGGGTTTTTATGGCTGATCGTGAACGGATTGTTCCATTATTAAAAACAACCTATCCTTTTCATAAACTGGATGAAGGGTTAATTAACGTTGTGGCGGATGCATTTGAGAGCGTCAACGTACCGCGCGGACAGAGGATTTATCGAGAGGGCTCCCCATCGGATATGGACGGTTTGTGCCTGATCCTGGAGGGAAAAGTACGCCTGGTTCAAACCCAAAAAGGTCAGACACGCAATGTGGCTGTTCTGGGGGAAGGCGAGATGTTTGGCCA
>JAJTBH010000111.1 GCA_021287005.1 Anaerolineae bacterium | reverse complement strand
CATCGATCATGGCCTGGAAACCACCACGGGTGCCGTCAACGGAGACGATCTTGATGTCACCGGGTTTGATACCGGCGGCTTTCATGGCTTCGATTGCGCCAATGGCCATATCATCGTTGTGGATGAAAGCGCCCTGGATCTGGCCGGCATATTTCTTTAAGAAGGCTTCCATAACGGGTTTGCCTTCGGCACGGGTGAAGTTACCGGTCTGGGAGTCCAAAATTTTGATATTGGAATTTAAGGTCTCGCGGAAACCCTTGGCACGGCCAACAGCAGCGCCTGAACCGGTGGTACCACTGAGTTCAATGATGTTACCGCCATCGGGCAGCAGTTTGTTCATTTCGTCGCCGGATTTTTTACCTTCCAGTTCCATATTGGAACCGATGTGGGCGGCATACAGAGATGAATCAGCTTTTACGGTGCGGTCGACGATGATCACGGGGATACCGGCATCTTTGGCTTCGGTAAGAACGGCGTCCCAACCATCTTCAACAACAGGGGGTAAAGCGATGACATCAACACCCTGCTGGATGCAGGCGCGGACGGCGGAAATCTGGTTTTCCTGTTTCTGCTGGGCATCGGAGAAGACCAGTTGTTTAATGCCTAATTTCTGGGCAGTCTCTTTGATGGAAGCAGTGTTGGCAGTACGCCAGTCGCTTTCAGCGCCGAGTTGGGGGTAACATAAAACCATGTCTTTATATTCTTTTTTGGCAGGAGCAGCGGGGGCGGCGGGAGCTTCGGCGGCCTTGGTCGGTTCAACAGCCGGGGCGGCAGGAGCGGCGGGTGCTGCAGGGGCAGCGGGCGCTGCCGGAGCGGCGGGTGCTGCAGGGGCAGCGGGCGCTGCCGGAGCGGCGGGCTGGCAGCCGACAACCGTAACGGCGATTGTCAAAATCATCATAACTTGGAACAAGAATTTAGAAATTTTCATTGGGCCTTTTCCTTTCTTCCTACACTAAAAGTTTTGGTTATTTAGAGCTAATTCATTACCCGGTAGAGAAAAGCTCCATTTATCAAACAATTTTATACTGTGCACACTTGCGCCTGAAAAAACATCATAATGCTGCGCAAAACATTATGACCGGTAAAAATGAACGTAATATCGGACTGAATAGTTAATCTCCACCTCCTGACTGAATAATCTTCCCATCTTATTCAGGCAACGCGCAACTGTCCCACGATACTACTTGAAATTAAACTACCGGATATCAATTGTATACACATGGGAGAATATTGCGTAAGTTGCTATTTACAAAATACATTATACAGACATTTTTTAAAATGTCAACGATAACGGTATCGATAACGTGAATTTGTTACGGACAAAAAGTGAATTTTGACTTAAAATTTGCCCCCTAAAAGCAAATGAGAAGGTTTTACCACCCTTTTTTCGGCGTGAGAATTTGATTATCAAGAATCGTCTTTTGTAAAAATTAAAGAGTCGGGTTACAAATTAACACCCGACTCTTTTCCCAAAAATAAATAAATAAATAAATAAATAAATAAATAAATTACAGGGTTCTGCCGAACAAGGAACTTTCGCGCACAATCAATTGCGGTTTGATCACAATCGTATCCGAAAGTGAGTCGCCGGTTACAACCGGTTCGTTGACCATTTCAATGGCTTTTTTGACAGCCATGGTACCGAGCATGCGCAAGTCTTGCCGGATGGTGGTTAGGGAAGGACTGTAATAAGGACTTTCGGATAAATCATCAAAGCCGACCACAGCCAGTTGTTCGGGTATTTTGATTTTCTTTTTAGCGGCAACATATAAAACACTGAGCGCCATCTGATCATTTCCGGCAAAAACACCATCCACTTCCGGGTAGGATTCAAGCAGTGAATAAAAAGCTCTTTCGCCGCTGGATGACGACCAGTTGCCCAGGGCGCATTGGCGGTCTTCAGGGGGTAATTTGGCGTCTTCAAGGGCGGCATGCCAGCCTTTTTCGCGTTCAATCGCTTCCCACCAGTCCATGGGGCCTGAAATGTGCGCAATATGGTGGCATCCCTGATCCAATAAATGGCGTGTGGCCAGGTAGGCCCCCATAAAATTATCGATTGAGATGGTCGAAAAATCGGAATACGGATTACCTTTAAGAAAAACCATGGGCGGGCAGGGGCGCGGACATTGTGATTGAACATTGCGCCAGTTATTGCCGCATTCGGGTGCGGCATAAATGATGGCCTCGACCTGGTGCGCCATCAATGAGCGAATCACGGGCTGCACGTCGCTTACATCGAAACTGGGTAATTCTTTGATTAATAATGAGTACCCTTCTTGATCGGCCTGTTCGGCAATACCATTCAGCGTCAAAGAGATACCGGCGTATTTTAAACCGGCAATGATAATCCCCAGCGTATAACTGCGCTGTTGGATTAAGCTGCGCGCCAGGGCGCTGGGCTGATATCCCAGTTGGTTAATTACTTCAAGGACGCGTTCGCGAGTTTCAGGGGAAACGTCGGGACGTTTATTTAAGACTCGTGAAATTGTCTGCGTGGATACACCACACAGACGCGCGACGTCTTTGATGGTAGGTTTGTTGTTGATTGGATTTCCGCGTGTTGACATTTTGAAAATATTTTACTTCTAATGATTAATTTTGCAAGTTAAGCACTTGCAAGATAAATTATAGTTTGCTATAATCGAAATGTCAACGATAACGTTATCGATAACATTTTTCCGTTATAATAACCTGAAATTATTTTTTGTTAATTACGCAATTGCTTGCTTTTTTTTTAGGGCAAAAATATTTTTTAGGGAGATGTAATAAAAACGGTGGGGTTCCCCAAAGTTCTCCGGATGTTTTGCCAAAACCTGGCTCCTTTGGCAGATCTGAAAAAACGGATTTTACTTAATAATAAGCTCAGTTAATTATTCCTCCACCGTTTGTTTTTGCAGTCATTCGTAAATTAATCGGATTTCACCTGAAAAGGAAAAGCTCACGATTTTGTAAATTAACTGTATTTAATAAATCCCACATTCTAAAAGGAGAGTCTTTATGAACCCATTTGAAGGTCTTGAATTCTGGTTTATTACCGGCAGTCAGCATCTGTATGGCGAGGAAACATTAAAACAAGTGGCTGCTGATTCGGAAAAGATTGTAAATTTCTTTAACCAATCCGGACAATTACCGGTAAAAGTAGTCATTAAACCAGTTCTCACTACCCCCGATGCCATTTATCAGCTTTGCCTGGATGCAAACTCCTCAAAAAATTGCGCCGGCTTGCTGACATGGATGCATACTTTTTCTCCAGCAAAAATGTGGATTGCCGGTTTAAAAGCCTTAACCAAACCCTTTGTTGACTTGCACACGCAGACCAACCGCGACATTCCCTGGGCGGATATTGATATGGATTTTATGAATTTGAACCAGACCGCTCATGGTGGACGCGAATTCGGTTATATCGGCGCCCGCATGCGCCTGGAACATAAGGTGATTGTAGGTTACTGGCAGGATCAAGATTTTCTGGAAGAATTAAACACCTGGATGCGTGCGGCGGCTGCCTGGTTTGATTTGCAGGGCGCCAAAGTGGCTCGTTTTGGTGACAATATGCGTGAAGTGGCGGTAACCGAGGGGGATAAAGTTGCCGCACAAATCCGTTGGGGTTATTCGGTAAATGGTTACGGTGTGGGTGATCTGGTTAAATATGTCAATGCCGTTTCAGATGCAGCCATCGATAAAATCATCGGCGAATATTATGATACTTATACCGTTTCACCTTCATTACTGGCGGGCGGGCAGTATTATTCCTCCCTGCGTTCATCCGCCCGCATCGAATTGGGCATGCGAGCTTTTCTGGAAGAAGGTGGTTTTAAAGCCTTTACCACCACGTTTGAAGACTTAAATGGGCTGGATCAATTACCCGGCCTGGCTGTTCAACGTTTGATGGCCGATGGTTACGGTTTCGGCGCTGAAGGCGATTGGAAAACGGCTGCCCTGGTACATGCCATGAAAGTAATGGCTACCGGTCTTAAAGGCGGAACATCCTTCATGGAGGATTATACCTATCATATGCAGCCCTCCGGTATGAAAGTGTTGGGCGCTCATATGCTGGAGGTTTGTGCTTCGATTGCCAGCAGTAAACCCTCGCTAGAAATTCATCCGCTTTCAATCGGCGACAAAGCCGACCCCGTGCGCCTGGTCTTTAACGTTCCATCGGGTGCCGGTTTAAATGCATCCGTGATCGATATGGGCAATCGTTTCCGGATGATTGTTAACACGGTGGATGTGGTTAACCCGGATGCACCATTACCAAAATTACCCGTAGCGCGCGTTGTCTGGGTTCCCAGACCCAATTTAAAAATCGGTGCAGGCGCCTGGATTTTGGCAGGCGGTGCACACCACACCGGTTTTTCCATGGCGCTTAACCAACAACATATGCGTGATTTTGCAGAAATAGCCGGAGTGGAATTTGTGCTGATTGATGAAAATGCACGAATAGATGAAATTAAAAAAGAATTACGCTGGAACGAGGCTTATTACGGTTTATCCAAAGGCTTTTTAGCTTAAAATTTACTTAAAGATCTCCTTGCGAACAATTGGGAAAGTCGCAACAACTGGAAAGGAATAAGGCAGACACGTTCTGTCTTGTTCCTTTTAAGGGAGAAAAAGTAGTGGAGGGGAAATCTTAAGGCAATATTACCCAAAACTCTACCTGTTTTTAATCCGTTTTGATCCTATTTTCATTGATTTTTTACCGGTAAATCCGATAAAATGAATTTAAATGAGCGTGCCTGAGCTGAAACATTCTCGCAATATTTTTCGTCTGGTAGCCTTCCAGGCTCTGTTGCTGGCAATATTGATCAGCGTAATCTTAATCGTTTCGATCAATCAATGGGTAAATACTTCAATTGAAAATGCCCATTTACAGCAGCAAGAATCATTGATGCGTATCGTAACACTCGTGGATAACGTTATTCAACCCACTTTAAACGAGGTACGCAATGGTGAAATTTCCAGGCAGGAGGGGGTAGATGTAACGCGCCAGTTGGTACGCAGAATGACTTATGAAGATCAAAACGGCCCCAACTATGTTTTCATGGTTACATATGACGGCCTCATGCTGGTTCAACCTTTTTTACCGGAGAATGAAGGAACCAACCAGTGGAATCTGCAAGATATAAATGGGGTTTATATCGTCCAAAACCTGGCGCGGGTGGCACGCTTGAACCCTCAAGGTGGTTTTTTTGAATATTATTACACCTCGCCAAATTCAGATCAGCCGGAAAAGAAAATTTCATTTGTAAAAGATGTTCCAGAACTGGGCGTATTTATTGGTACGGGGGCATATCAAGAACTTTTTATCCGCCAGCAAAGGGATTTGTTGGTTAATGCCCAATGGATTCTGGCAGGCTTTGTCTTTTTCCAGGCAATTTTCACCTTATACTTTTTGTATCGTTTCCATAACAATAACCGCATGCTCGAAAATGAGATCATCGAGCGGCGCAAGGCACAACAAGATATCCTGCTTTCTGAAGAAAATTTAAAAACGGTTTTTAATAGCGCCTACGATGCCATCATTATTCATTCGTATGATGGTCGGATTGTTCAGGTAAATCAACGAATGCTGCAAATGTTCGCTGTTGATCAAGAACAGGTATTACAAAAAACCGTTCTCGATATTACTTCGGCCGATGAAAATTCGCGGGATAAACTTCTTGAAATATGGGAAGGAATCCGGCAGGGACAAGAGCGTATTTTTGAGTGGAAATCGCGGCGATTGGACAATCATGATGATATCAACGTTGAGGTCGGTCTGCGCCCGATTCACTGGTATGGCAAAGATGCCGTACTGGCGGTTGTTCGTGATATTTCATCACGCAAAAAAATTGAGCAGGATTTAATTAATAACCAGGTTATGCTGGAACATGCTCAGGAAATGGCCCGGGTTGGACATTTTATATTTGATGTGGAAACCCATTTTGTCACCTGGTCAAAAGAGCTATACCGCATTTATGGGCGCAATCCTGACATGCCGCCGCCGGACGTGAAAGAACACCAACAAATAGTAAAAGACAATGCCTGGCAAAAAATTGTTGATCAGCAGCGTGTGGCTTTAGAAACCGGCAAAAGCATCCGGGCCGAATATCGAATTTCGCGGCCGGATGGTGAAGAACGCGACCTTTTTGTCATTATGGATTGTTTAACGGATGCCACGGGGAAAATCATTGCTCACACCGGCACAATCCAGGATATTACCGACCAAAAATTAATTAATGAAAATCTGCGAGCCAGTGAGGAACGTTTCCGTACAATCGTTGAACAAATGTCAGAAGGTGTCGTGCTGGTTGGAGAAGACGGGCGAATTTTGGAATGGAACCTGGCCCAGGAAAATATCACCGGATTAAAACGAGGTGATGTTCTTGGCCAATTAATCTGGGATGTTCAATCTTCACTGGGATTGCCAGAAAATAAAGAAGTTCGGCGTGAAAAAATAAAAAGCGCCATGCAGGCAGCTTTAAATAGCGGCGTTTCACCTATGTTTAATAGCGGCCATGAAGTCCTTCTTCATTTGCAGGATGGCACCATTAAAACTTTAATTGAATCCGTATTTGCGGTTCATACCGGAACGGGCTACCGGATTGCCTCTATTGTGAGAGATATCACTGAACAGAAGCAGGCGGATGAAAAAATAAATTTGCAGGTCAAAAAATTAAAAGGTTTACGCGGCATAGACCTTGAGATTTTAAACCAATCGTCTCTGAGCGAAATTTTAGAGGTGATCTTAAACCAGATCAGGGAAGTGCTTAAAGCCGATGCCGCCAATATCATCTCACTGGATGCCAAATTAAACCGGTTAACACCGATTGTTTCTTACGGGTTTAAGACCGATCGCAGCGATTGCAAGAGCCTGAGACACTTTTCCTGTTTGCCCTGGCAGGTTATGAATCGCAAAGGTTTTATGGTGATTCAAAAGAATGACAAAGTGGGAACGAATTGTAACTGCCTGAACGAAGAAGGTTTTGCAACCTTTTATGGAGCCCCCATCATTGCCAATCAGAAAACGGTGGGCATTTTGGAAGTTTTCTTTTATGAAAATACGGTTCTGGATCCTGAATGGGTGGATTATTTTGAGAGCCTGGCCGGGCAGGCAGCTATAGCCATTGAAACCGTATACCTGTTTGAAGATTTACAACGCAGTAATGTGGAACTTAACCAGGCTTATGAAGCCACCATCACCGGTTGGTCAAAGGCGCTGGAACTGCGTGATGAGGAAACCCAGGGTCACAGTGATCGCGTAATGCACCTGGCCTGTGAACTGGCCCTCCGTCTTGGCATGAACGATGTCGAGATGGTGCATTTTCGCCGCGGCGTGCTGCTGCATGATATCGGTAAAATGGGAGTTCCTGATCATATTTTATTAAAACCGGGCCCGTTAACCGACGACGAATGGCGAATTATGCGTAAACACCCCGAGTTTGCCTATCGCCTGCTTTCGCAAATTAACTATCTTAAGCCTGCCCTGGATGTGCCCTATGCTCATCATGAACGTTGGAACGGCAGTGGATATCCGCGCGGATTGATGGAAAAGGAAATTCCCTGGGAGGCGCGCATCTTTATGGTGGTGGATGTGTGGGACGCCCTCATTTCAGACCGGCCCTATCGACCGGGTTGGAATAAACGGGACGTGATTAATTACCTGCGCGAGAACTCAGGTGTTTTATTTGATCCGCAAATCGTGATTGTTTTTCTGGATATGATTGACGAAATCGGTGATGATTTGCCCATTTATGGCAATAGCCAATTTTTGTAAACCGGAATTATTCATGAATGGTTTACTTTTGTGGGAATCATTCGACAAAATGCGGATGAATTAAACGACAATAACCCGATTAGTTCCCTATAATATTCTTAACCATACTTCGTCAAAATAAATTTAAACCTTTTTTAACGCCCCTAATTTTTTAAGAGGTGAGATTGTTTCGGTTTAAATTCCGGATGATAAACATTACTACGAGTCAAAGGGAATAAAAACGATGAAAAGTCAGGTGAAACTGGTGGTTAACAACAAAGTTGGTTTGCATGCCCGCCCCGGCGCGTTATTTATGATGATGGCCAATAAATACCAATCGACTATTCTTATTTCCAATCTCACTGCCGGCCGCATGGAAAAAAACGGTAAAAGTATAGCTTCGATATTATCTTTGGGAATTAAACAAGGCCATGAGATTTTGATAGACGCTGACGGTCCCGATGCCATTGTCGCCATAGAAGCGCTGAAAAACCTGGTAAACAACAACTTTGGCGAGCCGGTTAGCGGTTAAATTTGATAAAACATTGATTTTGGGAGTTCAAATGGTACACTTTTGTGATAATGGATCATCAAAAATGTGCATGAATCCAGTGAACATCTCCCCGCTTTTTTTCTATAATGAATATAGATAAGCCTTCAATTTTGAAAAATCAGAATTAAGGATGTGAAAAACCCGTATGTGTTTTTTAACCAGTCGCCAGTATAGTTTGTTAAAAACTTTGCTCGAAGTGGAAAAACCGCTTTCGATGACTGCCTTGAGTGGAAAAGTTAAACTGACTGCTCGTCAGGTTGACTATAACTTGCAAGGAGTCCAGTACTGGTTAAAAGATTATGGTGTGATCGTGCGAATTACGCCCGGCGTCGGTGTATCGCTGGATTGTTCAGCGGAACAGCGCCTTGACCTGGCGGATAAACTGGCATCAGAAAAGGATGTGCGTCTGGTTTTATCGGTTGACGAACGCTGCCAGATGTTGGCTTTATTGTTATTAACCTCTGAAGGCAGCATGATCCTGGCAAACATGAAATATCTGGCCGGCGTAACCCGCACCACAGCCTTAAAAGATCTGGACGCCATAGACGCCTGGTTTACGCAGTGGAATGTAAAACTGGAACGGCGCCCCAACCTGGGTTACTGGCTGGATATTACCGAAGATAAACGCCGCCAGATGATTCAGGCGCTTTTGTGGGGAGAATCGCCCTTCGGCGACCCGCTGACCCTGATTAACTATAAAGAAGGGCTGCGTTTTGTGGTTCAAATTGATGTCCAACTGATGCCTCTGGTTAAAGAAACCCAGGCCATTTTGCAGCAGTGGAATGTGCGCAAACAGTACATCACGGTGGCTTTTGCCGAAGCGCAGTTGGGTGGCCGGTTTACCGATGAAGCTGTGCTTCAACTGGGCGTGGTGCTGGCCATTCAGGCGCAGCGCGTGCACCAGGGTAAATATGCCGTGGTGGAAGCCGAACGGCTGACCTGGCTGCAAAATAACCCGCTCTGGCCGGTGGCATTAAAAATTGCCCAAAGACTGGCTTTTTCGCCGTATGAAAAATGGCCGGACGATGAAGTGGCGACCATTGTTATGCACCTGCTTTCGGCGGGGCGTAATGAACGCTGGCCGGGTGATCTGGATATGGATGCCATGCTTGAAGACAGCATTCGTGAGATGATCAATTACCTGGCGCGAGTTTATCAATCCAACAAACTGTTGGAAGACCGCGTTTTGTTTGACGGTGTGGTCAACCTGCTGGTGCCGGCTTATTACCGCAGCCATTTTAATATCTGGTATCCCAGTTCATCTTCGGATATCTCCATTATTGAACAGTATGCCGGAGACATCCAGATAGCAAACGACCTCGCAGATATTTTTTATACACACACCAATGTGCGGCTATCCACTGAAAATGTCGCCGGCCTGGCTATGTTAATTCGCGCGGCTGTGTTGCGTGAGCAAACCGGCCGCCAGCAGCAGCTTTTGGTCATTTGCCCGAGCGGCATGGCAACAGCCCAATTACTGGTGGCTCGATTAAAAGTCTATTTCCCCGGCATGGGCACTTATAAGGTCATTTCCATGCGAGACCTGACCCCTCAACTTGCCGGTACAGCACGATTTATTATTACAACCGTTCCGTTGCCCTCAACAGCAGTGGGCAAAACCCCCGTATTGCAGGTCCATCCCTTGTTGATGCCGGAGGATATCACTGCAATTACAAAAATGTTAGATTGAAGTTGTCGTTCTAATGTCGGGTTACCAGTAACGTTGCGCGCCGTTACTTTTAAAGCCAAATGAATCTCTTTATTTGGAATGCTATTGGGATTCTAAAAAACTTATCAATCTTATTTATAAGGAGTTGGAGGACAATAATAAATGAAGGAGAAATTTCAACGTTTGGGTGGTGCTTTAGCTGGAATGGTTATCCCTAACATTGGTGCATTTATTGCCTGGGGTTTAATTACAGCTCTGTTTATCCCCACGGGATGGTTACCTAACGAAGGCCTGGCAAAACTGGTCGGACCGATGATCAACTACTTACTGCCTTTGCTGGTGGGTTATACCGCCGGTAAGATGGTGCACGGTGTGCGCGGCGGTGTGGTTGGTGCAGTCGCAACCATCGGTGCGGTCGTCGGCGCCAGCATTCCGGTCATCCTGGCCGGTATGATCATGGGCCCTCTGGGCGGCTGGTTAATCAAGAAGATTGACGAAGCTCTGGAAGATCATATTCCGGTTGGTTTTGAAATGCTCATCAACAACTTCTCTGCCGGCATCCTGGGCGCCATTCTGGCTCTGTTGGGCCTGGTAGTGGTCGGCCCGGTGGTTCAAACCGTCAGTGATGCCGCCGGCGGTATTGTGGATGCCATGGCAAAAGCCAACCTGCTGCCTCTGGCTGCATTGATTATTGAACCCGCCAAAGTATTGTTCTTAAACAATGCCATCAATCACGGCGTGTTAGGCCCCCTGGGTGTGGTCGCTTCCAAAGAAAGCGGACAGGCCATTC
>JAJTBH010000110.1 GCA_021287005.1 Anaerolineae bacterium | reverse complement strand
GAAAAACGCCCTATTAAAAAGTTTTCATTTGTGAAATTGCCGCTTAACGGGTTTGTTCAAACCACTTACGGACCAGATTTGAGCCTTAAATAAAAAATAATCATATTCTTTTCTTAAAAGCTTAATAGTTTGTTAACATTTACGATATAATACAGCACGATGAAAAAGTGTCTCATTTTATGCTGCTGTCTGGCATTGCTGCTGCTCTCGGGCTGTGGGGGAGGAACCAGTTCATCTGAAAACACAGCAAGTCCCGAATATACTTCCATTCAAAATATCGGCTCCGACACCATGGTAAACCTGGCGCTGGCCTGGGCTGAACAATACCAGAAGGATAATCCTTCGGTGCGCGTTTCGGTGACCGGCGGTGGGTCGGGAACCGGTCTGGCAGCGCTGGCCAATAACACTGTAGATATCGCCAACGCTTCGCGCAAGATTAAACAGGAAGAACTGGACGAAGCCAAAAAGCAGAATTACAACCCCGCCGAGTTTGTCGTCGCCCGCGACGCGATCGGCGTGATTGTTAATTTGGAAAATCCGATTTCGCAGCTCACCCTGGAACAGATATCACAAATTTATAAAGGCGAAGTTAATAACTGGAGCGAACTGGGCGGCGAAGACCGGCCAATCGTACGCCTGTCGCGCGAAACCAATTCGGGCACGCATGTGTATTTCCTCGAAACGGTTATCCGCCTGGGAAATTCAAAAGATAAAAGCATTTTTTCGGCCGACACGCTTTTACTGCCCTCCTCCGAAGGGATCATCTCGGAAGTGAGCGACAATCCCAATGCCATCGGTTATGACGGCCTGGGTTATATCACCCCCGCTGTGAAGGTGGTGGCTGTGGCGCGTAAAACGGGGGATGCTTACGTGATGCCCTCGGTGGACACCGTAAACAATAATACTTACCCGATTTCACGCGATTTATATATGTACACGCGTAACGCTCCTCAGGGGGCGGTTAAAACCTACCTTGACTGGATTCTCTCTGATGAAGCCCAAAAGATTGTTCAGGACCTGGGCTTTGTACCCTTGTTAAAGAAATGAGATATTGGTTATGAGCCGACAGACATCTGCCGAACTGCACATTAAACCGGGGGAAAGGATCGTTATCTTTCTGGTTCAAGCCGCCGGTTATTTGAGCATTTTGTATGTGGGTCTAATCAGCCTGTTTTTATTAAAAGAAGGCATGCCGGCCCTGGTGAATGTGCCCCTTGATAAGTTGTTTGGGATTACCTGGTATCCCATTGAAGGTTATTTCGGCTTGCTGCCTTTATTGGGCGGTTCATTGTTAATTACGCTGGTGGCTACCGTCATCGCCGTTCCGCTGGGGGTCGGCACGGCCATTTTTATTGCCGAAATTGCCCCCGGTTGGGCCAATGAAATTTTAAAACCTCTGGTCGAGATCCTGGCCGGTTTTCCGTCGGTGGTGCTGGGTTTTATCGGCATTCTGGTGATGGCGCCTTTCTTCCGGGTTTCATTAAACTTGCCCACCGGCTTAACGGCCTTTACCGGTGCGGTTTTATTGGGCTGGGCCGCCATTCCCACCATTGTTTCGGTGGCTGAAGATGCCCTCAAGGACGTGCCGCAGTCTTACCGCCAGGCCGCCCTGGCGCTGGGCGCGACCAAATGGCAGACCATCTGGGGCATCACCCTGCCCGCTGCGCGCGCCGGTGTATTAACCGCCGTGATGCTGGGCGTCGGGCGTGTGATCGGCGAGACGATGGCGGTGATGATGGTGACCGGTAATGCGCCGGTTATGCCGGCCGGTTTGCAGGCCATTTTTATGCCGGCCCGTACCATGACGGCCACGATTGCGTCCGAAATGGGCGAGGTGGCCTCCGGCAGCACGCATTATCAGGTGCTCTTTTTCATCGGGATTGTATTGTTCGCCTTTTCATTGATTATTAACATTGCCGTGTCTTTAAGCACGTCGCGCCGCCTTAAACATAATGAACGCCTTTTGTCTTAAAAACCATGGAAAATAACAAACAGATTTTTTCTGCTCGCCAGCAAGAACGCCTCGGTTTTGGTCTGATCACCCTGGTTGCCGTTTTAACCGTGCTGCCGATTGTCGGCCTGATTATTTTTATTCTGGTGCAGGGCGGCGCCGAAGTGACCTGGGCTTTTGTCACCGAGTTGCCCAGCGATGGCATGCGGGCGGGCGGCATCATGCCGGCCATTCTGGGAACCATTTATCTGACCCTGGGTACGGCTGTCTTTTCCGTGCCACCGGGTGTGGCGGCGGCCATTTATCTGGCCGAATATGCCCCCGATAACCGCCTGACGCAATTGATTCGCGTTTCCATGACCAATCTGGCGGGCATCCCGTCGGTGGTGTTTGGTTTGTTTGGTCTGGGGCTGTTTGTGGTGTTTATGCACTTTGGCAAGAGTATTATCGCGGCATCCTTGACGCTTTCCATCATGACCCTGCCGGTCATCGTCAGCACGGCCGAACAGGCCATTCGTGCGGTGCCTACCAATTTTCGGACGGTGAGCATGTCTTTGGGTGCGACGCGCTGGCAGACCATCTGGCGCATTGTGCTGCCCGAAAGCATGCCGGGCATTATCACCGGCGTCATTTTGGGCCTCGAGCGCGCAGCCGGTGAAACGGCGCCCATTTTATTCACGGGCGCGGCCTTTTTCCTGCCGCAACTGCCGCATTCGCCCTTTGACCCGACCATGGCGCTGCCCTATCACCTGTTTGTCATTTCCACCCAGGTGCCCGGTATGCCGGTGCAAATTCAATATGGCACCGTGTTGGTGCTGCTGGTTTTTGTCTTAACCATGAATATTTCGGCTTCCATTATTCGTTCGCGCGCGCGAGCCCGCCGCCAGTGGTAGAGGATTATGGATAAAATCATTATCGAAAATCTTAACGTTCAGTATTCTGACGGTACGGAAAGTTTAAAAAACATCAATCTGAATATCCCTGCAAACGCCGTGACCGTGTTGTTTGGCCCGGCGGGTGGGGGTAAATCGACCCTGCTGCGCACCATCAACCGCCTGAACGATCTGGCGGACGTGAACCTGTTGAAGGGACGCGTATTGTTGAACGGAGACAACATCCTCGACCCCAAATATAACGTCACCGAACTGCGCCGCCGCGTGGGCATGGTTTTTTCACGCCCGGTGCCGCTGCCTTTGACGATTTATGAAAATGTAGCTTATGGGCTGCGCGTGGCGGGTGAACACCGCCGTTCAAAGATTTACGAAATGGTCGAAAAAGCCCTGCGGCAGGTGGTTTTGTGGGATGAAGTTTATGACCGGCTTAACAGCCCGGCCAATGCATTATCGGGCGGGCAGCAGCAACGGCTGTGTATTGCTCGTGTGATGTCTCTGCAGCCCGAAGTGATCCTGTTGGATGAACCTACTTCGGCACTGGACCCGGTTTCCACGGCCAAAATTGAAAGCCTGCTGCAAGAATTAAGCAGCCAGTTTACCATCGTTCTGGCCCCGCATAACACCCAGCAGGCGGCACGTATGTCTGATTTTGGCGCTTTTTTCCTGCAAGGTGAGTTAATTGAAACCGGCCCGGAAAAAGAACTGTTTATGCGTCCCAAAGATAAACGCACCCAGGACTATGTGGACGGCCGTTTCGGTTAAGGAATAATCCCGTTGGTGGGGGTGATGATATGAGCATTCAATATCTGGTTGGGCAGCAAGAATTGTTGGAGCGGGTTGAACCGCTCTGGTTAAAGTTAAATGACATCCACCTGGCGCATTCCAATTATTTTAAACACCATTACCGTCGTTTCACATTTGCCGAGCGCTGCCTGCACTTTACACAAGATTCTGCAACGAAACTCATGGTCTGCCTGGTAGTTGATCAAAACACGCACCGGGATGTGGCTTATGTCATCTGTTCAATTTCACCGGATGGCACCGGCGAAGTGGATTCGCTTTATGTCGATGCCGAATATCGCAAGCTGGGCGTGGGCGACCAATTGATGAAACAAAGTTTGCACTGGATGGATAACCAGCAGGTAAAAAAACGTGTCATTGCGGTGGCGGAAGGTAATGAGATGGTGTTGCCTTTTTATCAACGTTACGGCTTTTTTCCGCGAAAAGTGATTTTGGAATATATCAATCCTGACGACGAATGATTAAATCGACAGGATAATGTGACAGATTTTTTAGCGATTGACCGAACTTGAGTGGGGAGGGTGTATGAGTTTATCGCACGAACAACCCGGATTTAATTTACGCAAAACAATATTCCGTTTTATGAACCGGCGCGTTACTGCGTTATATGGGCGAATGAATGCCATGTCGCAGCGCGTGTTGATTTTAACCACCCGTGGACGCAAAAGCGGCCTGCTGCGCCAGACTCCGCTGCAATATGAGTTTGTTGAATGTTGTTATATCGTGGCTGCCGGTTACGGCAAACACAGCGACTGGTATTTAAATGCCTGTGCCAACCCGCAGGTTGAGATACGGATTGGCAAAAAACGCTTTAGCGCCGTTGCTGAAGCCGTGGAAACACCGGAAAGAATTGCCGATTTTTTTGCCCTGCGCCTGAAACGCCACCCCTTCATAGTGGGGCTGATTATGCGTCTGGACGGTTTGCCGCTGTTTTACAGCCGGGATGATTTGCTGGATTTTGCATCCGGCAAAGCGATGCTGGTTATTCGGCCTGAGGCGTGAAATAAATAATCACACGTTTTTGCGCTTCACGGCGCAAATCTTCGATGACCGGTTCGTTGTTTTCATTCATGGACACGTTAAAATACCGGGCATAAGCCGGCATTAATTTAAAAATATTTTGCAGAGCGGGTATCAGCGATTCTTCACCTTCCAGAACCTGGCCGGTGGCGCTGATTCGTTTTCCCCGAAAATAGAGAGTAACCGGTTTGCCACTGCGCAGGCTGCGCCACCAGGTGCGGCGCTGCAGGCTGGTGGTAATTAATACATTTTCGTTGACGATATAATTGACCGGGGTGGAATAAGTTTTTCCGCTTTTGCTGCCGGTCCAGGAGACCAGCATGGTGTTGCCGCTGAATGCTGCATGAAAAGGAGACCGCAGTATATAACTGACGATATGATTAAACCACATGGAATGCTCCGTTATTAATGAAATTGGGGGTCAGACCTGTTAATTATTTTAATGATACGGCGGGTGAAAAACAAGCGATTTTAACAGGGCTTTTAACCCTTTTGACCTCGGCCATAAATAGGATGAGTTTTAATTAACCGCTCAAACCGCAATGGACTGTTGCTAAAATTTAATGGGTGATTTAAATGATAAAATGATTATCCTTTGGGTGAATCGGAGAAGAACCCAACCGGACGATTCTTCCAATACGATATAATACTAAAAACGAAAAACGGAAAAAGTTATGACTATTGATTCTGAAAACGACCTCTACCACTTAAAAATGATCGGGCGCATTTGCGCTCAGACATTAAAAAAAATGATGAAAGCCGTCCGGCCGGGTTTATCCACACGCGAGCTGGATGAAATGGGTAACGAATATTTAAAAAGTGAAGGCGCGCGTTCCGCGCCGCGATTAACCTATCAATTCCCCGGCACCACCTGCCTGAGCGTCGCTCCGGTAATTGCCCACGGCATTCCCAATGATGTTAAATTAAAGGCCGGCGACCTGCTGCACATTGATGTTTCCGCCGAATTGGACGGATATTTTGCCGATACGGGCGCTTCCGTGCCGGTTTCATCCGCCGGAGCCGACGTTGAACGCCTGTTAAATGCCACGCGCAACGCCCTGTGGCAGGCCATTCGCGCCGCCAAAGCCGGCCGGCAGATAAATGTCATTGGTCAGGCCATCAGCGCCGAAGCCCGGCGCCGCGGATATAACACCCTGCGTGAATTAACCAGCCACGGCGTCGGCCACAGTCTGCACGATGAACCTTTGGACGTCGTAAATTATTACAATGCAGCCGATAAACGTTTTTTAAACGATGGTTTGGTTTTGGCGATTGAACCTTTTTTAACCTCCGGCCGCGGTTGGATCACTGAAGAAAATGACGGCTGGTCTTTGCGCACCAGCGACAGGGCACCGGCTGCACAGTTCGAACATACCCTGGTGATCACCAAAAACGAACCCATTATTCTGACGCTTTAAATATAGGACAGGTTTGTTTAACGATTTTGTCGTTAAACAATATCTGAAGTAAACATTCAAGTTTCAAGGAGAAAAATGAACAGTTTGTTAATGATATTATTCTTTTTACCCGCCCTTTTGCTTTTTGTCGCCGCCATTGTGTTATTGACCTTTTTATTGATCAGGAAAAATAAAGGGAATAACAAACCGGATGAATCCCATACCTCGGATAGGTCCAAAATATTATTGATTGTTGGTATTGTATTTGCGGGTTTGGGTCTGTTAATTTGCAGTGGTTTAACAATCTTCATGTTTTTAATGCGCGGTTGATTATTTACGGAGGTGTTCAGTATGTACAAAAAATTGTCCGTTTTGTTTTTATTTTTACTGGTGTTTTTAAGTGCCTGTCGGAATGCAACCGGTGTTACACAATCGCCTGCTTCGGGTGGGGAGGAAACGGACGCCCAGATTGCCAACCCGGCTTCTGAAAACTGCATTCAGCAGGGCGGCAAGCTTGACATTCGTAAGGATGCCGACGGCGAAGTGGGTATTTGTGTTTTCCCGAACGGCAAGGAATGCGAAGAATGGGCTTTAAAACGTGGTGAATGCAGCCCGGACGATGACAAACAGGCCGGGGTATACCGGAACGGAGACTATGGCTTTTCATTGGATTATCCCTCGACATGGAGTCTTGAGGAAAAAGCCGCCGGTGAAAAGACCCCCTTTACGCTGCTTTTAAAACGCGACCAGGTGAGCTTAAGTATTCAGGTTAAACGCGAGTCGGAAGACAAAGAATTTAACGCTGCTGCGCCGCAGGGCGGCGAGATCAGCCAGGAAGGCGCCTGGAAACTGAGCGGACAGGAAGCGCCTCTACAGGTGCTGCGCCTGGAAGGAAAAATCAGGTCGGCTTCGGCCGTTTTTACCAGAGACGAATTTAAAATTCGCTGCCAGGTGGATGACAACGCCGGAAGCGAAATTCCGGCCGATTACCTGCAAGAAGCGGCCCGCATTGTTGCCAGCCTGCACTGGTAATGACTTGAGTTAAGCAAAAGACCTCGCCCATCTGAGCGAGGTCTTTTAATTTTTCTGTAAGGTTCTGTTAGCGGCTGGCTGAAGCGCGCAGGCGGCGGGCCATAAATATGATAAAGATCAACAGCACCGCCATACCCATCAGCACCGGCAAACCGACTTCATCCATAAAACCGGTTTCAGGCAGGGCAGTCGGGGTCAGCGCAGCGGCGGCAACCAGGGTGCCGCTGCCGGTGTCACCCGAGGCCACCTGGGTGAGCAGTGCCGAAATTGTAGCGGTACGCTGTGCAACGCTGGTTGCTTCATCTCCAGCGGGGCCGCCGATGCCTTCGGCAGGTGTGCCGCTGGTTTCAGCAGCCTGGGCAACCACGATGGTCGGGGCGGGGGTGTCGGTGGGGAAAACCACCACGGAGGTGGGGCCGCCTTCGGCCGGGGCGGGGGTTTCGCTGGGCAAGAGCGCCAGTGCCTGCTGCGTGCCGATGGCTTGCGTGGCTGCTGCGGCCGTTTGAGCGTTTTGTGTATAAATCATGGCCGCCTGGGTCATTGCCAGCGCATTTTTAGCCGTGGCTGAACCGCTGTTACGGGATAAGAAGAAGAATCCCGCGATACCGGCAACGATCACCAAAAAGACTACGATAACTGCAACAATGGCAATTAAAAAATTGCGGTTGTTTCCACCGCCATCGTCTGAGGGTTGTTCATCAAATTCTTCGTAAGAATCCTGATAGTCGCTCATAGTCGATTCTTTCCTCCATCCCTTATTATTCTATCACATCCAGGTTGCTAAGTGGAATGATTACCTGGTTGCTGTCTTCGAGCCGAACGATGGCAGCCCTGGTCTTAATTTTATTGGGCAAGGCTACCGACATAGGTAAAATCTTTTCAAGCGTGCCGATAACGGAATCATATGGCGCGCCAATGATGCGCACTTCCTGACCTTCGGAAAGTTCGGTTATTTCATGCAAGGGGTCGCCTTCGGCGGGCAGGTCGATAAAAATTTCTGGGCGCAAACCGCTGAAAGCATCATACTGGGCTGCGTTAATACATACATCCCGTTTTTCACTGGTGGTCAGCAGGCGGTAAGCGTTTGAATTAATCGGCTGGTTGCCGAAACCTTCGATCAATAATACGGCAATCTCCAGTTGATTGGCAACCGGGATCAGATCGGCCGTCATACTGCCTAAAATGAGCCCACGCAGATTAAGGTCTGCGGCGCTTAACAGCACCTCGGCGCGGTCACAGTGCCCGGCCAGGACCACGGCGCCGCGCATGCTCACGTCCAAGCGCTCACGGGTTAACAGTTCGCCGGGGGTGTGAGCCATATTAATTAACATACCCATGGTGGAACGCCCATTGCCCCAGATGCCCTGAATGAGAGCGCCGGAGCTTTCTATGACGACTCCCTGGTCGGCCAAAATCTCTTTAACCGTGCCGTTATAAGCGGCTTTTAATTCAAAGCGCGGACCTTCAATTTCGAGCATCACCTGGTTGCCGCCCACCGCCACCACCTGGCAGTCGGCCGGGGCGCGCACTACTTTGCTGAATACCCCGCCGGTTTCGGCAATCACATCACCTTTGCTGATTTTTTCACCGGCCTTACGATTAATCAGGTTAACGCCGACGCTGGTTTTGCTCGGTTTTAAGGCCTGCCAGACGTCAATGATGATATGCCGGTTTTCCGATGGCATGTCGGCGACCACATCCAGAGCGCTGACTTTTTGCCCGGCTTTAACCAACACCCGTCCCGAACCCGGCAAAAGACGGGTGCGGGTAATGCTGGCGAGGGGAAGAATATGGGTCAGGTGCGCTTGCATAAATCACTCACTTAATCCGCTTTCGGCAGATTCGCCGGTTTTAATCCCCAGCGAAACAAACCATTTATGATAAAGTTCCTGCCTGCGGCCGGGTTCCTTGGGCAGTGTGAAGGGACGTCCGCGGGCGTCAATGATAAAACCGCAGTAACCGCCCACAGCTTTCAAGTTCAGCGTGCGGCGTTGGTGGGTGGGGTCTAAAACCACGTTGCCCAGTGCTTCAATGCTGATGCGGGCGCTTTCGCCCATTTTTAAAGGCAGGGCTGCCAGGGTGCCCTGGTGAATATCGATGCGGGTTTTGTTGTTGCTCTCATCTTCCAGGGTAACTTTTAGAATATGCGTTCCCGGCCGGGCGCGACTGATGGGTGAAATAACCGTGCCCAGGTTGAGGAATGCGTTTGATTCGAGAATTTGCACGGGCAGCAGGCTGTTAATGCGGGCGATGACACCCAGGCTGGCAAGGATATTATTCCGGTCCAGAATGAGGGTGGTCACGCCCACCGGCTGCAAGCCGTCCAGCAGGGTTAATAAACTGTGTTCGGGGCAAGGCATGTTGTTGATGCTTGAGCCGGTAACCAGTATCGGTTCGCCCTGCAAAAAGTCGCGGCGGGTCTGTGCCAGCGCTTCGCGGGCTGCCAGACGCAGAATGAGGGTTAACGCGGCGCGTTCAATGGCAAAAGTTTCTTCGGTAAGCGGCAGCATGTCGGGATGCAGGCTTTTTTGCCAGAGATAATCGCGAATGACATCCTGTGAAACGGGCTGTGTAACGCTTAAAGCAATTTGTTCCACAAAACCGGGATGCGCCAGGTAACTGGCGGCGCTGCCCATACCGCAAGGCAGCACTTTAAGGGCGTAATTTTCCAGTTGGGCAACGGCCAGGGTGGTGGCGCTGGAGCCAATATCCACGCCCAGCACCCCTTTAACCGGGTCGTTGATGCGGCTGATGAACTGGATCATCTTGCCGAAAGCATGTGCAGTCGGCGCGGCCGGTGTGGTGCACAGGCGGGCGGTGCCTTCAAAACCGCCAATGCTCTGCCCGTTAAGATAAGTCAGCACGTTGCCCAGAATATCCATGGCGCCGGTCAGGTTTTCAAAATCGATCGACGGGCGAATATTGGGCGCGGTGGCGACGTTTGTCCATTTTTTGAGAATTTCTTTGATTTTTCCGGCCAGGAAAGCGTTGCCGATATACATCACTTTGGGACGTTTATTTTGAGGCAGCACTTTGCAGACCAGCATGATGGTTTCGACCAGTTTAAGTACCGAACGACTGGCGCCGTTGTCGGTGCCGCCACTGAGAACGATTAAATCCGGGCTGCCCTTCAGAATTGAATCAACCTGAAGTTCGGTTTTACGGCGGTCATTGATGCCGATGGTATCCACCACTTTGCCGCGAATGGTCTGCGCCAGGCGTAAGGCGCTGCCCAGTGAAACGTCGGGCAGCAGGCCGGCAATCACCATTTTTAACTCCGGACCGGCTGAATAGGTCATTACAAAACGGTCAATGCCAATGCCTTCGGCATTGGTGGGCATAACGATGCGCGCATCTTTGGTTAAGATGACCCGACCGGAAATATCCTGCAGGTTGGCGATGGCATTATGAACACACTCGCCAATATCGTTAAAGGGGGCTTCATGCGTACTGCGACTGACCCCCGTGGCAATATAACGGTATTCACCATCCACCACGTCAAACAACGAGGCCCGGGTGTAAATGGAACCGAGGTCAATTGCCAGGAATGATTCTGCGTCTACGAGAGAAGAAGCCATAGGTCTCTTTTACAATAATTTAAATAATACATCCACAATGACACGGCGGATAAAATCGAGCCGGTCGATCAATGCC
>JAJTBH010000109.1 GCA_021287005.1 Anaerolineae bacterium | reverse complement strand
CGCAAGTTGGGGATCTCCCATCCATGCTTATGGATACCCGGGTGATATAACGGTACTCAAACTAAATAATAACGGGGTATATCAATGGCATACCTTTTTAGGCTCCCTGGCTACCCAGGAGGCGGTTGGCAATGATATTGCCCTGGATAGTTCGGGCAATCTTTACGTGGTGGGGCAGGGTAAAGATATCAATGGATGTGGAACCCCCATTCACAGCGCAAGTTCCACGACCGTTGTCGACAACAACATCATTGTACTGAAGCTTGATGCGAGCGGCGCCTGCCAGTGGCATACACTCTATGGAGACAATGCCGATAGCTGGGGATTGAAGCTGATTCGTAACCAGAATGGAGGCCTGCTGGTTGGAGGCCTGACGAAGGGAAGTTGGAGCGGCGAAGGGGGTGCTGCTCCCCTGCATGCTTTTACCGCCGGCGTGCGCAACCTCGTGTTGATCAAGTTAGGTAGTGATGGCACCTATGGCTGGCATACCTTTTATGGCTCGAATGAAATGACGCGCATAGGGATGGCGGCGAATACAAGCGGTAATATTTACATTACCAATACAAGTTACGCCGCTTGGACGGTGACCAACCCCGTACTCAAAAATCCTTATACGGCCACCGATCGTGAAATTTCTCTGCTTAAGCTCTACGATGACGCCGTTTCTCCAACTGTAACCATCAACCGGGCGAGCGGGCAGACCGACCCAACCAACGGCACTTCGGTTGTGTTTGATGTGGTGTTTAATGAGGCTGTGACCGGTTTCGATGCAAGTGATGTTGATCTCAGCGCCAGCAGCGAGTGGTGGCTACTTTCTGCAAACGTAACAGCCAACAGCGCTACCAGTTATACCGTAACGGTAAGTGGAATGAGCTCCAATAGCAGCGGGCAGGTGACGGCCAGTATCCCGGCCGGGGCGGCAAAGGATGCTTCAAATAATCTCAGTGAGGTTTCCACCTCTACCGATAACAGTGTGGTTTATGATACGGTTGCTCCAACTGTCACCATCAACCAGGCCGCCGCGCAGCCCAACCCGACCAACACCGCCCCGATTGTTTTTGATGTGTTATTTGACGAGGCCGTTACCGGCTTTAGCGCCGGTGATATCAGTTTCACCGGCAGCACGGCGACGGGAACTCTGGCCGCTGCAATCAGCGGGACGGGGCCCGATTACACAGTGACCGTGACCGGCATGACCGGCAGCGGCGCGGTGGTGGCCAGCATCCCGGCCGGGGCGGCAAAGGATGCTTCGAATAATCTCAGTGAGGCATCCACCTCTACCGATAACAGCGTCGTTTATGATGTGACGGCTCCAAACGTTACCCTCAACCAGGCCGCCGCGCAGCCCGACCCAACCAACACCGCCTCGATTGTTTTTGATGTGTTGTTTGACAAGGCCGTTACCGGCTTTAGCGCCGGTGATATCAGTTTCACCGGCAGCACGGCGGCGGGTACGCTTGCCGCTGCAATCAGCGGAACGGGGCCTGCTTACACAGTGACCGTGACCGGCATGACCGGCAGCGGCGCGGTGGTGGCCGGTATTCCGGCCGGGGCGGCTCAGGATACGGCAGGCAATACCAACCTGACCTCTACCTCCGGCGATAATAGCGTGACTTATACCGACATCACTGGACCCACGGTGAGTGTCGAACAGGCTGCCAGCCAGGTCGATCCGACCCATACCGGCTCATTGAAATTTGATGTGACCTTCAATGAAAGTGTGACGGATTTTACCGCCGGTGATGTGGCTTTTACCGGCAGTACGGCGCCCGGAACTCTGGCTGCCACTGTGATGGGTTCGGGTTCGGTTTACGTGGTGACGGTGGATGGCATGACCGGTACCGGGTTGGTTGTGGTTTCGATCCCGGCTGGAAGCGCGCATGACAGTTCTGGAAACTCCAACAGTGCATCGACTGGCAGTGATAATAAAATTCAATATAACGATATTGCCGCACCCACGGTGAGCGTCGAACAGGCAACCGGCCAGACCGATCCGACCAACGATGCCGAGATTGTTTTTAGCGTGGTTTTTAGTGAAGCTGTGTTGGGTTTTGAGCCGGCTGATATCTCTTTTGCGGGCAGCACGGCTCCGGGAACACTCAGCGCCGTGGTGAATGGGAGCGGGGCTATTTACACGGTGACCGTCACCGGCATGACCGGGAATGGTCTGGTGATGATATCCATCTCGGCCGGCGCAGCCCAGGATAGCTCTGGAAATGGAAACCTGGCCTCTACCAGTACGGATAACGGGGTCACATATATCGATAATACGGGGCCCGAAGTAACCATTGAACAGGCCGGCGGGCAGGCAGACCCAACCCGTGATACCCAGATATTTTTCGATGTGTTATTCAGTGAAGAGGTGGTTGGTTTTACCGCAAGCGATGTCATTTTGAGCGCTGGCACGGCTCCGGGAACACTCAGCGCCGTGGTGAGTGGGAGCGGGGTTATTTACACGGTGACTGTTACCGGTATGACGGCGAACGGCAGTGTGGTGGTTTCGATCCCGGGCGGCGCAGCACAAGACAGTACCGGCAACCTCAGCCATGCTTCCACCTCCATCGATAACAGCGTCGATTATGATATCGTCTCGATCGAGATCATGGACCGGGGGGTGACGGTGATGCCGTCGAATACGGCGTTGGTGGACAATGCCACTTATGGCTCCGCGTTTTCCACCTTGAAGGTGGAATTTAAGGAAGATGTTAATGATCCGGCCGGGGATGACGACAGCCAGGATGTAACCAACCCGGAAAATTACCTGCTGGTGCGGGCCGGGATCAATAAAAAAATCGATACGGAAAGCTGCCTGGGAGGGGTGAGCCCCGACGATACCAGGGTGGCAGTCAGTAAAGCCGTCTATGATAACCAACTTGGCGCCGGGCCGTTTATAGTTACCCTGACTCTCAACCAGGGCAAGCCGCTGCCTTCGGGTTATTATCGTTTGTTGTTGTGTGGCACCACCTCTATTACCGATCTGGCGGGCAACAAATTGCATGATGGTAATGATGTGGCGTTTAATTTCACCATTGAAGATTCTGGCGGTGAAGGCGATCCGAATCGCCTGCCCTTAACCGGGTTCGCAGCCGGGCAGGTAACCTACCCTCCGGAACAGCCTGCCGGCAAAACTTACACGGATACGAGCCTGCGCCTGGCGATCCCTGCATTAGGGATCGATCTCCCGATCACCGGCGTGCCCCTGAGTAGTGGGGAATGGGATACCACCTGGTTGGGCCAACAGGCGGGTTACCTGGAGGGCAGCGCCTTCCCAGCCGCCCAGGGCAATTCAGTGCTTACCGGGCATGTTTGGGATGCAAACAACCAGCCGGGGCCTTTTGTGGGATTGCGCGAACTGGCGTATGGCACGCCTGTTCTTATTCATGCCTGGGGCAAAACCTATACCTACCAGGTTTTCGAAAATACTCTACTGGATCCTGGCGACGTCCAGGCAGCTTTGCACTCCAAAGAGAAAGGTACCTTTGTGACCCTGGTGACCTGTGAAAGTTTTCGCCCCGCGAACAGTGATTACCGCTATCGCCGCATGGTGCGGGCGGTGTTGGTCAGTGTTTCAGAAAAGTAGGTAGAAATACAGGTGGATTGCGAAAAAATACTTTATCCCCGTAACCTGCTGCTGGTTGAAAAACGTGGCTAAAGAGCGATATTCATTTTTTGCCAAACCACACCGGGCATTGCAACTGATTTGTGTGGCTTAATTTGCTGCTTTAAGAATCGCCCTGGCTATTTAATTATGGTATTATTTTTTTACCGGAGGTGGAAAACAACATGATTCAACTTGGAATGACCGATTGTTCTGCTGTGCGTACCCTGATGGACCGTAAGAAAATTAATCTCGATTATCTTGAAGTGCATGGCCCCTATGTTGAAGAGGCCCGCGGGGTTTATCCGCGACTGCCCATGCTGCTGCATAACATTCTTTACAACTGGTCGTTGGTACATCCCGGCGGATTGCACCACCAACGCGCCGCCGCGCTCACCATGCCGCGTTTGCAGCAAACCCGTTCGCCCTGGTTGAGCCTGCATCTTGGTTTCAGCGCTGAAGAAGTTGATTTTCACGATGAAGCCATTTATGCGCTCACCCCCACCCTGCCGCCCGAGGTCATTTTTGAACGTACCAGCCGGGCGCTGGTTAAGCTGCTCGATGTCATCAATGTGCCGCTCCTGATTGAAAATATGGATTACAACCCGACCGGTGCATATGAGACCATCTGCCAGCCTGAATTCATCACGCGTATGTTGTTGATTTGCGACTCGTGGCTGCTGCTGGATATTGCCCATGCCCGCGTCAGCGCGGAGGCTTTTAACGTGCCGGTGAAGGATTATCTCAGCCAAATTCCGCTTGACCGCGTGCGCCAGATTCACATCAACCACCCCGGTCTGCGTGATGGGCGCCGGGTGGATTCACACGAAGCCCTGCAGGAGGAAGATTACGAACTACTGCAATGGGTATTACAGTTTTGTTCCCCCTGGGCGCTTACGCTGGAATATAACCGGGATGAAGAACAAATTCCACCCCAACTCGAACGATTACGCCGCATTCTCGCCTGATAAAATCAACCCCCCGGTTATCTTCCGGGGGGTGATTTTATGTGAACGTGTTTGATCAACCTTCAAAGATGAATGTTTTGTCCTGAAATGTGTTAATATAATAAATAATTATCGTTAAGAAAAGTTTTTATGTTAGATAAGGCCAGGGGGCAGCGAACATCGTAATCAGAACAGGCCGCAAAGGAGAAGGCATATGAACCTGGAAACGCAGGGACATAAAACTTATCCGCAGTGGATTTATCGATTATTTTTAGCCATATTATTTGCTTTTGTTTATTTTCTTTCGGTCAGAATAGGCTTATGGTTTGTCATGTCTCCGGAAAATATTGCCGGTATCTGGCCTGCATCCGGTGTGGCACTGGCATTTTTATTGTTAAATGACGACAGAAAACAATGGATTTTTTATTTACTTTTTGTTTTCCTGATTACTTTAATTTCCAATTTATCTTCCGGCAATTTGTTGTTTGTCGGCCTGGGATATGCCTTTGCCAATACGTTTGAGCCGGCTATCGGCGCGTTTTGTTTTAAATTAATTCGCAAAAAACCGGTTACGTTTAATAATTTATCCGATACCCTGTTGTTAATTTTTACCGCATTGTTGGTTAACGGTCTGACGGCCGTGATTGGAGCGGCCACGTCTTACATGGCTTATGGAACTCCTTTTCAAATTGCCTGGTTTGTGTGGTGGAGTACCGACAGCCTCAGCATTTTATTAATCACACCTTTATTGATTCTGTATAAACAGGAATTTTCTGATTTTATAAAGATGAAACGCGCTGAATGGATCGAATTTTTTGTGTTATTAGCGGGGATTTGTTTTTTTACCTGGTTTATTTTTGGCACCAAAGAACGAGATGCCCATCTGGTGCAGCGTCCATACATGTTATTTCCATTTTTAATGTGGGCCGCCCTGCGCTTTCGCCAGGTGGGGGCCATTACCACGCTTGTGTTGGTGGCCGTGATTTCGTTGGCCAATACCATCCTTGGCACAGGTATTTATCCATTACAGGGCAGCACCCCCACCGATCATCTGGTTCTGGTTCAGATATTTTTAATTGTTGCCACCATCACCACCCTGCTGCAGGCCGCCTTGACCTTTGATTTCAGAGTTACCGAAAAAGAATTACGTTATTCTGAAGAAAATTTAAAAAAGGCGCAAAAAGTGGCGCATGTGGGCAGTTGGGTCTGGAATCTAAAAATTAATTCCCTCGAGTGGTCGGATGAAATGTTCCACATCTTTGGCATAAACCGGGAAACATTTAATGGAAACCTGGCGGATGTGATTGCCCGGTCCATTCATCCTGATGATCGAGACAAGGTAAACGAAAGCAACCGAAGCGTGATTGAAAAACAAATTGCCGTTCCGCTGGAATATCGTATTGTCTGGCCGGATGGTTCCGTTCACACCGTTTGGGGAGAAGCCGGAGAAATGATCAAAAATGAAACCGGCCAGGTTGTCTATTTAAACGGAATCGTGCAGGATATTACCGAGCGTAAAAAGGCCGAAGAGGAAATTAAACTTAAAGACCGTCTGCTGCACCTGGCTGAAGATATGGCGCAGGTGGGCGGTTGGGAGTTTGACCCGATTACCGGAGAAGGCACCTGGACAGATGCCGTTGCCCGCATTCACGATCTGGACCCGGATCAAAGCACCAACATGAATCTGGGAATCAGTTTTTATACCGGCGAGTCACGTCTGAAAATTGAAAATGCCATTGAGGAAGCCATTAGACTGGCCAAACCTTATGATCTTGAGCTTGAAATGAATACGGCCAGGGGCGTGCATAAATGGGTCAGAACGATGGGGCTGCCGATTGTGGAAAACGGCAAGGTGGTAAAGGTCAGGGGTATTTTTCAGGATATCACTGTTCGCAAACAGGCCGAAGATGAAATTCACCAGTTAAATGCCGAACTTGAACAACGCGTGCAGGCGCGGACGGCGCAGTTGACGGTGGCCAACCGGGAATTGGAAGCTTTTTCGTATTCCGTTTCGCATGACCTGCGCGCGCCTTTGCGCAGCATTGAAGGTTTCAGTCATATCCTGCTGGAAGATTACGTGGGGGGGCTGGATGAGCGCGCCAGGGATTATTTTAAACACATTCAAAACAATACCCGGCGTATGTCTCAATTGATTGATGATTTGCTTAAACTAGCACGTGTAACCCGCAATGAGATGCAGATTGAAACGGTTGACCTGGCTGTTTTGGGCCGCGAGGTGATTAACGAACTGATCGAGCAGGATCGCGACCGGCTGGTTGAAATTAACTTTCCGGAGCAATTAACCGTTACGGCGGATAAAAACCTGATGCGCATTGCCCTGGACAACTTATTAAATAATTCCTGGAAGTTTACCCGCCAGCGGCCGGATGCGCGCATTGAACTGGGCTCATTTGAACAAAACGGCAGTTTTGTGATTTATGTGCGCGATAACGGCGTCGGTTTTGATATGGTTTATGCCAACAAACTTTTTGGCGCTTTTCAGCGATTACATAACAGCGCCGAATTTGAAGGCACCGGCATTGGCCTGGCGATCGTTCATCGAATTGTCAGCCGGCATGGCGGCAGTATCTGGGCGGAAAGCGCGGTGAACCAGGGCTCCACCTTTTATTTCACTCTGGCGGCTTAAACCAGCCGCAGGGCCGTCACGACGATTCTTAAAGTCCAGTGCGCTTTTTCAGGGAAGGTGACGCAGAGCGTCGCCGGGCTGGGGTAAATCTGTTTTAACAGCCCTACTTTAAGAATGGCCCTGGGAGGGCTGTGTTCACCCCTTGACAGAACCGATTTTTCAAAGATAATAAAGATAACATAACATCTTTAATGGCTACGACAGAGGAAAGTAGGCTGCTGGAAGCCAACAGGGAGACAGGCGCAAAGACTGAAACGCCTGTCGGGTGAAAAGTAGTTGAAGTTCCCTCTTGAGCCGCACGGGTGAAATGGTAGTAGCCCATGCCGCAGAGCGCAGCGTTACAGGCGCAGCCAATCTCACGGTTCGTCCGGAAGTTGGACAAAGTGGGCTGCCAGTTGGCAGCCAATAAGGGTGGTACCGCGGTTCCCTTCCCGTCCCTTTCGGGATGGGATTTTTTGTTTTTATCATCGATTTTGATATTGTTTGGAGGTGTGAATGACAGACGATAATAACTTGTTACGCCAGTTGGAGACCATTCAAGCCGATGCGCTTAAAGCGCTTGAAACGGCCGCGGATGAATCCAGCCTGCAAACATGGCGTACCGCTTACCTGGGCCGCAGCGCCCCGGTAATGAACATTTTCAGCCGCCTGGGTGAAGTTTCCAAAGAAGAGCGCCCCATCATCGGGCAGCGCGCCAACCAGGTTAAACAGGCGCTTGAAGCCGCTTTTGAAACCAGCTTTACCACGGTTAAAGAGGCCGCTTTGCAGCATTCATTAACCACGCAAAAACTGGATGTCACCCTGCCGGGCCGCCCGCAGTCTCATGGCCGGTTGCACCCGGTTACTCAGACCCTGCGTGAAATTTATGCCGTGCTGGCTGAAATGGGCTTTCAGATTTATCGTACCCGCGATGTTGAAACCGATGAGATGAACTTTGAGCTGGTGAATATTCCCGCTCATCACCCCGCCCGCGACATGTGGGATACCTTCCACATGACTACCCCCGGCGTGTTGCTGCGCACCCACACCAGCCCCGGTCAGGTTCGCGCCATGCGCCAGTATAACCCCGACCCCATTCGCATTGCCCTGCCGGGTATGTGTTATCGTTACGAACAAATCAGCGCCCGCTCCGAAATTCAATTTCACCAGGTCGAACTGCTCACCGTGGGCCGCAACATCACCTTCGGCGACCTGAAAGGCACCCTTGAAGATTTTGCCCGCCGTATGTACGGCGATAATGTACGCACCCGCCTGCGCCCTTCCTACTTCCCCTTCACCGAGCCCAGCGCCGAAATGGATGTGGAATGTTTTGTGTGCGGCGGCAAAGGCTGCCCGATTTGCAAAGGCGCCGGTTGGCTCGAGATTTTAGGCTGCGGTATGGTTCACCCGACCGTGCTTAAAAACGGCGGTTACGACCCCACGGTATACAGCGGTTATGCGGCCGGCATGGGCGTGGAACGTATTTCCATCCTGCGCCATAAAATTGAAGACATCCGCTATTTCTGGGGTAACGATGTTCGATTCCTGGAGCAGTTCTAATTATGAAATTACCGATTTCCTGGCTTAACGACTTTGTAGAAATTGATTTGCCGCTGGATGAACTGGCAAAATTGATGACCATGATCGGTCTTGAAGTTGAAGAGATTCAACTGGTGGGTATGGCCATGCCCGAAATGGAACGCCACGAGTTTAAGTTCACCGGTCTCAGTTGGGACCGTGACAAGATCGTGGTGGCCCAGATTGATGAAGTTATGCCGCACCCCAACGCCGAGCGCCTGGTGCTTTGCCGCCTGCAAGACGGCGAGCGCGAACACACGGTTTTAACCGGTGCGCCCAATTTATATGAATATAAAGGCATTGGTCCCCTGCCCAAACCGATTAAGGTAGCCTATGCCCGCGAAGGCGCACGCCTTTATGACGGCCACGCCGACGGTTTGCAGATTACCACCCTGAAACGCACCAAAATTCGCGGTGTTGAATCTTATTCGATGGTTTGTTCCGAAAAGGAACTGGGCATCTCCGAGGAACATGACGGCATCATCCTGCTGGATGAAAACGCCCCCACCGGCATGGCGCTGGTTGATTATATGGGCGACGCCGTTTTCACCATTTCGATCCTGCCCAACATGATTCGCAACGCCAGCGTGCTGGGTGTGGCGCGTGAAATCGCCGCCAAAACCGGTTATCCCCTGCGTGTGCCTCAAAAATCGCTGGATTGGAACGGCGCCCCGGTGAAGGACTGCATCAGCATCGAAATTACCAACCCCAAACTCAACCCGCGTTTTACGGTTGGTTTGATTCGCGGCGTTAAAGCGCAGCCCAGCCCCTACTGGGTGCAGCGCCGCCTGCGCCTGGCCGGCATGCGCCCGATTAACAGCGTGGTGGATGCCACCAACTATGTCATGCTTGAGGTTGATCAACCCCTGCACGCTTTTGATTATGACGTGCTGCTTAAACGCGCCGGTGGAAAAACACCCAAAATCATTACCCGCCAGGCATCTGCCAACGAAAAATTAAAAACCCTGGACGGCGCCGACCGCACGCTGAATGAATTTACCATCATGGTGACCGATACGGCCGGTTCGCTCTCATTGGCCGGTGTGATGGGCGGTGAAGAAAGCGAAGTGACCCCCGAAACCAGCAATGTGCTGCTCGAAGCCGCCACCTGGGATTTCATCAGCACCCGCCGCACCATGCAGGCCCAGCGCCTCTCTTCGGAGGCCGGTTACCGTTATTCGCGCGGGCTGCACCCCGACCAGGCCATTGAAGGCCTCACGCGCGGTTTGGAATGTATGTGCCTGTGGAGCGGCGGACAGATTGCCGCCGGCATTGTGGATGAATATCCGCAAAAACAGGTGGACCCCGAAGTAACCCTGACCCCGGCCGATGTAAAACGCCTGTTGGGCATCGACCTGGATGTGCAGGCGATGGCCAAACTGTTAACCCCACTCGGTTTTACTTGCCGCGTTGAAGGCGACAGCCTGGTTGCCAAAACGCCGCCCTTCCGCGTGGATATTGGCGAGGGTGTGATCGGCAAGGCCGATGTGATGGAAGAAATCGCCCGCATGTACGGCTTTGACAACATCCCCAGTACACGCATGGCCGACCCGCTGCCCCCGCAGCGCGACAACCCCACGCTCGAGTTTGAAGAGCGCCTGCGTGACATTCTGGTGGGATTAGGCTTGCAGGAAATTTACACCTACCGCCTCACCGACCCCACGCGTGAAGCCCGTCTTTACCCGCAGGGCGCCGCGCCTCAGGTGGAATATACCCGCCTGTTAAACCCCATTGCGGCGGAACGCAGCGTGATGCGCCGCAGCCTGCTGGCCCCCGTGCTTGAAATTCTGGAGCGCAACATCCGCCTGCGCCAGCACCTGGCCTTCTTTGAAATCGGCCCGGTTTTTATCCCCAAAGCGGGTGAAGACCTGCCCGAAGAGCCGGTGCGCCTGGCAATTGCGATGAGCGGCCTGCGCAGCCTGCCCGCCTGGGATACCCCCCAGACACAGACGGCCGACTTCTACGACCTTAAAGGGATTTTTGAAGGCCTGTTTAAGTCACTGCATCTCGACAATGTCAGTTACGAACCGGTTGAAGACCGCCCCTCGTATCACCCCGGTAAATGCGCCCTGGTGAAAGCGGGCGAGGTTGAAATCGGCATTTTTGGCGAAATGCACCCGCTGGTCA
>JAJTBH010000108.1 GCA_021287005.1 Anaerolineae bacterium | reverse complement strand
TTTCAGCCATCGGTACGGGCATTAACGATAACTTTGACGGCTCCAATTTGCGTTACGGCCGCATTATTATCATGACCGATGCTGATGTTGACGGTGCACACATCCGTGCCCTGCTGCTCACCTTTTTCTTCCGTTATATGCAGCCACTGATTGACGAAGGGCATCTTTTCATTGCCCAACCGCCACTTTACCGCATTGCCTATAAGGATAAAGAGGTTTATGTTTACACCGAAACCGAACGCGAAAATAAAATCAAGGAATTAAACATTCCCGCCGACAAAGCCACCATCCAGCGTTATAAAGGTTTGGGTGAAATGAACCCCCAGCAGTTGTGGGATACCACCATGAATCCGGAAGTCCGCACGCTTTTACAGGTCAGCATCGAAGATGCCGCCAGCGCCGATTTAACCTTTTCCATGTTAATGGGCGACGAGGTTCCCCCGCGTACCCGTTTCATTCAGACCCACGCCAAAGATGTTGTGAACCTGGACGTGTAATAAACTCTATATAATATAATAAACAGACTGGATTAATATTTATTCCAGTCTGTTTTTTTTCTGATCCCAATACCATTTTTCCTTTCAATTTTGTAAATAAAACCTGCTTAAAGAGTGGCGTAAAATCACCGGTAAACAGGTAAAATATTTTTACTACGGCAAGAATATTTCACAAAAGGTCGAGGTTTTTATATTTAAACTGCCGACCATCCCTGATTGTCGTTATCGTATAAAAATACAACATTGGAGAAAATATGAAACGTTTGCCTTACCGTCTGTTTGGTGTACCAATTCTTTTATCCCTCCTATTATCCAGTTTAATGGCCTTTGCCCCGGCTCCTGCACAGACACAAAGCCCTGCCAAAGCCGATGAAGACACCTGGGTGGTTTTGCTTTATCAAGACGCCGACGATCCCGTGCTTGAAGAAGATATTTTTACAGATCTGAATGAGGCCGAAACGATTGGTTCAACGGATAAGGTTACCATCGTTTCTTTGCTCGATCGTTACGATGGTGAGTTTGACGGCGACGGCGATTGGACCGAGACTCGTCGTTATGTTCTTCAGCAGGATGACGATCTGTCTGCGCTTAATTCCGAATATGAAGACATGGGCGAATTGGATATGGGCGATCCGCAGACTTTGATCGATTTTGCCTCCTGGGCGATTGAAACCTATCCGGCATCAAAATATGCATTAATTCTTTCCGACCATGGTGCCGGTTACTCCGGCGGTTGGACAGACCCGGCTCCTGAAGATGGCAGTGCCCTGACGGTTAACGAAATCGATGATGCCCTCTTTGAGATTGTCACGGATACCGGTATCGGGCAATTTGAACTGGTTGGTTTTGATGCCTGTTTGATGGCACACCTCGAGCCCATTCTGGGCATTGCCCCCTATGCCCGTTATGCGATCGCATCCGAACAAACCGAACCGGCTGTCGGCTGGGCTTATGCCAATTTTCTGTCTGCTCTAACCGAAGATCCCTCCATGACCGGCAAAGAACTGGCCACCGCGATTGTTGATGGATATATTACCGAGGATGTGGCATTTGAAGGAAACCCATCCCGCGCCGCCAATTTAAGCGCGGGCGTTACCCTGGCAGCATTTGATTTGTCGGCCACAACGGAATTAAATGATGCCGTCAATGCGCTTTCGATTGCCCTGGTAAACTCCAAGGTTAGTCCTCAGGCAATTGCAGCCGCACGTTCATATGCTCAATCCTTTGAGTCAATCTTCGGCGACGAATATCCGTCACCTTTTATCGATCTGCTCAGTTTTACGACCATTTTATCCAAACAGGTGAAAGATAAAGCCGTTCTGAGCGCAATTGACGATATTGAGTCAGCTATGAGTAAACTGGTTCTGACCGAAAAACATGGCAGCCAGTTACCCGGTGCACAGGGTATGGTGGTATTTTTCCCAACCTCGGATGTTGCCGATTGGGCCACCAATGATGATTACCCGTGGAATATTACCCGTTTTTCATCCGCGTCGCTCTGGGATGATTTCCTGATGAATTATTATTATGGGAATAAGTTTGACGCTAAAAGCGCAGACCCGAGCGTCATAGAATCATCCGCTGAGTCACAGACTTTAGCTACCCTGGAGCCACAGGAAAAAGTGGAAAATAGCCAGGATGCTACAGAACACGGCAAAGGCGAAATAACCATCGATCCGCTTAGCCTGTCGGAAGAATCAATTACATCGGAAGGTTCAGTCGATATATCCACTGAAGTTAACGGTGATAATGTCAGTTATATTTATGTTAATGTTCTCTACTACGACGAGGAATCCGATTCATATCTTTCCTCAGATTCCGATTACCTCGACGCCGAATCAATTGTTAATGCCGGCGACATGGTCTATCCGGATTGGGGAGCAAGCCCCATTGCGGTTAATTACACATGGGAACCTGCCATTTATAAACTCTCCAACGGCAAAGAAGCCGATGACGTTTTTGCTTATTTCCAACCCGAAACCTATGGCGAAGAACAAAATACTTACCGCGTTAACGGCACATATCAGGCGGCCGGAGACAAAACTGAGTATTCGGCTATTTTGCGCTTCAACTCGGATGGTGAAATGCTGGACATGTACCTTTATTCGGAAGAAGACAGCGGTTCGCTTCACGAAGTAACACCCGCTAAGGGTGATACTTTTACGCCCGACGAAGAATGGTTGGAGTATAAAGATAATCCAGATGGAGAATGGCAAACTTATTACGGTTCGCCCATTCAATTTGGGAAGGATGGTAAATTGGAAATGGCTTCCTATTATGGTTACGCAGGAAAGTATGCCATTTCAATCGATGTGGAGGATATGGATGGCAACATGGTGCGTGAATGGGGTGAGATAGAAGTAACCGAATAACATAACTGGAATTACAAAAAAGGCTGCGCTCAACAATAAGCGCAGCCTTTTTTTGAATATAAAGCCAATTTAATAATGGTATTATTTATGCCTTTAATAAATATTTTTTCATTTCATCCAAAGCTGCGCTGGTTTTTGTTTCTGGGTCGAACACAAGCCCCTCTTTGGCGCAATAATAAAGTTTCATCCAACGTGCCACAGCCAGGTCAACCGACACAAAACTATTTTTACCTTCGGCTACTTCTGCCTGATAACGACTGACCAATTTTTTTCTAAAAGCAAAATATACAATAAACGCAACGCCCAGAATGATCAGGAACGGGTAAACAATTGACGGTTGTTGTGCGTAAATGCTGTATAAAAAGAAAGCGATTAAGACTGTAAAAACAAAAATAAAAATATCCGGATGAATTGGCCTGAACCATTCAGCGCGGCCGGATGGCGGTGAAAAAGTGCGGGTAAAATCGTGCCCGTACCGGCTGGGTAGCGGGTATAAATCCTTACCAGCTTCGCCAAACATTTCGTCAAAAATCGGGTGGGGAGAATTTTTATCAAAGATCGTCAGGCTTTCCAGGTAAATCTGACTGACCTTGTAAATATTTTGAGATCGACCGCAAACAGGGCAAATTATCTCGTCTTTATCCATTGTTCACCTTCCTACTTAAAGTTAAACGCCATCATAATAATTCCGGCGCTGACCGGAATCCACCAGAAATCTTTAATATTTTGCGGCAGGTTGGGCAGGCCGGCCACCGCAGCGCCCAACAAAATTACAATGATCGCCGCCGTCATCCACCCCCAGTTAATCACCCGTACACCCGCACTCTCAACACCGGTTGCCCTCTTTTTTGTGTTTGATCCTTTAGCGCGGTTTTTACTGTATGCTTCAAGACGTTTTCCGGATTTATTTTGTTGTAATAAAACTATCCGAACATAAAAAATCAGGGCCACAATAATAACGAAACTCGTTCCAATGGTGTTAATATTTAAAATCATTCCGGCTCCTGTACCAGATTATTATTAATATTTTATTCAACCGGTATTATGGTTGATAATATCTGGACTGTCAATCCAAATTTAAGTTTTTCGCCTTTTTTATCCATATGATTACCCGACTCTCCCGCCGCAGATTTGAACACTTTATCCGGTTAGTGAGAAGATTTTAAAGATTTCAAAATATTCCCCATTAAACTACCCTTAAATAACTTGTGTTAACATGATTTAATGCTATCATTGAACGACTCTCATTTTAGACCAAACATCTGGACAACTGCAACAACCATTTTTCCTGCGAGGAGGTGATGACCTCAAGTAAACCGGTGAAATTTAGTTCATGATGCCTGACATCAGTTATTGTTATTCTATTTTTTAAGGAGACTAAATTTATGGCAGTCGCAGAGAAAAAGGTTGTAGGTTATCTTCCGCAAGACGTGCCGCCTATCGGGGCGATGATCAGCCTGGGTTTTCAACAGGTTCTGACCATGTTTCCGGCTACCGTTCTGGTAGCCATCTTAACCAAATTTGACATCAGTGTCACCCTGCTCGCCAGCGGCATCGGCACCATTATCGCTTTGTTGGTCAGCGGTCGCCGCATTCCCATGTATTATGGCTCAAGCTTTAGTTATCTTACCGTCGTTATTACCACGATGAGCCTGTATGCCAAAGATTGTTTTTCAGACCCGGCCATGACATATTGCCCCGACGGTGTCCGCATCGTTCAGGTGGGCATTATCGGCACCGCCATTCTGGAGATTATTGTTGGTTTAATCATGATGCGCGTCGGCAAGGAAGCCATCGATAAAGTTTTACCGCCCGTCATCACCGGTTCAATCGCCATCGTCATCGGTATTGCGCTTGCCGGAACCGCATTAAATGATGCTAGTGGAGTTTCCGCAAAATTCGCAGCCGATGTTCAATGGAAAGCCTGGCTTGTTGCATTTATCACCCTTTTAGCAACCGTTGCTTTTTCAGTCTATTTACAAGGAAAAGGTCTCCTGGGCATGCTGCCCATTTTATGGGGCGCAATCGTCGGTTATTTATCCAGTATCGCTTTGGGTCTGATTAATTTTACTAAAGTGCTATCGGCGCCCTGGCTGGCTGTTCCCCCCATTACTTTTCCTGCATTTGAAAATCCGGCAGCCTGGGCTTCCGTATTAAGTATTGCCCTGATTGCCATCGCCACCGTTCCCGAATCGACTGCTCACCTTTACCAGATGAGCCTCTATATCGATGCCCTTGCCGCTGAAGTAGGCAAAAAGCCCATTGAAATAAAACGTTTGATTGGTCTGAACCTGGTCGCTGACGGTTCCGATGATCTGGTCGTCGGTTTTCTGGGTGGCTGCGCCGGTACGAACTACGGAGAAAATAACAGCCTGATGGCCATCACCCGCAATTATTCGACTGCCGTATTAATGGCAGCCGGCGGCATTGCCATCATCCTGGCCTTCATTGGTAAATTAGCCGCATTAATCACCACCATTCCCACCCCCGTCATCGGCGGCCTTGAAATTTACCTTTTTGGTGTCATTGGCATGCAGGGTGTTGCATTAATCCAATCCGAAAAAGTCAATTTGTTTGATCCCAAACAACTTGCCGTTGGCGCCGCTATTCTGGTTTGCGGTATCGGTGGTAACCTTGGATTACCCGGCGGTCTTTTCCCATTCAATATCCCGGTCGTATTCCCCAACGGTATTCCCGCTATTGTTTTTGCGGCTATCGTTGGCATTTTAGTTAACCTTATCTTCTTAATATTCCCTCCCAAAATGTTTGGCGTAGTCGAACGAAAAAACATTAACGACTGATTTTTTCGCAAATATTTATTAAATGATTATTGCGGTGCGAAATGCACCGCAATGATCCGTTTAATAAACAGGTGATATTAATTGCCCTGTGTATTAAATGCTATTAAAATAATTATGGAGGACTTTCGCCTATGTTATCATCCGATCAAAGCCAGAAGGATTTAATTTTAGACCTGAATAACCGGCGCAAAAAACTTGCGGAAGGTGGCGGCCTTAAACGTATTGAAACACAACATGCTCGCGGAAAATTAACCGCACGAGAAAGAATCGAAAAATTATTGGATGACAGATCGTTTAATGAGATAGAACCGTTTTTACAGCACCGTTTATCCGATTTTGGTATGGATAAGGAAAATTTTCCCGGTGATGGCGTTATAGCCGGTTTTGGAAAAATTGATGGGCGGCGCGTTTGTGTTTACGCTCAGGATTTCACGGTTATTGGCGGATCAATGGGTGAAATGGCCGGTAAAAAAATCAGCCGCATTATGGAGCTTGCCATGCAGGCCGGGGTTCCCGTGATCGGTTTAAACGACGGCGGCGGCGCGCGTATTCAGGAAGGCGTTTACAGTTTGGAAGCCTTTGGCGACTTGTTTTATCGCAACGTACAGGCCAGCGGTGTTATCCCGCAAATCAGTGTCATCTGCGGTCCCTGCGCCGGTGGAGCCGTTTATTCGCCCGCCCTGACTGATTTTATCATTATGACCCGCGGCATTTCCAACATGTTTATTACCGGGCCCGAAGTAATTAAAACCGTTACCGGCGAAGATATCGATACCGAAACGCTCGGCGGAGCTGATATCCACGCCGGAGCCAGTGGTGTCGCGCATTTCACCGCCGAAAACGAGGAGCAAACTTTTGAATTAATTCGCAAATTGCTCGGTTATCTGCCTTCCAATTTTGCGGAAGCGGCGCCTGTTGTAGTTCCTCAAGACGATCCCTTGCGCATGGATTCTCGATTAAATGAAATTATTCCCGCCGAGGCCAGTCTATCATATGATATGCGCGAAATAATTCAACGCATCTTTGACCTTGATTCATTCCTTGAAGTTCATGCAGCTTTTGCCCGGAATGCTGTGGTTGGTTTTGCCCGATTACATGGCCAGCCTGTGGGTATTGTTGCCCAACAGCCTGCGCATTTGGCCGGCGCAATTGATATCGATGCGTCGGACAAAATCGCCCGGTTTGTCCGTTTTTGTGATGCCTTTAATCTGCCGGTTATCACCTTTTGCGACACACCCGGCTTTTTACCCGGAATATCACAGGAACACGGCGGCATCATCCGGCATGGGGCAAAAATATTATATGCCTACGGTGAAGCGACCGTTCCTAAAATCACAATCATCACCCGCAAAGGTTACGGCGGCGCATACGTTGTCATGGGTTCCAAATACCTGAAAGCCGATCTGGTCTTCGCTTACCCCACGGCTGAAATTGCCGTCATGGGAGCGGCCGGCGCAGTTAATATCCTTTATCGCAAGGAGTTAAAAGATCACCCCGATTCGGAAAACGAAAGATTGAGATTGGTAGCCGAATATCAGGAAAAATTCAGCAATCCGTATATCGCAGCCGCAGCCGGCCATGTGGATGATGTTATTTTACCGGCCGAATCCCGGCCGCGTTTGATTGCCGCTTTGGAACTGTTGCGAGATAAACAGGTTAATTCACCTGCCGAAAAACACGGCAGTATACCTCTATAAAGGAGAACCTTAACTCATGCCTGATCCACAGGTTTTATTACAGGGTTTAACCATCAGTATCTCGGGGCTGTTAATCACCTTTATTTCTCTCGGACTGTTCATTCTGATTATCTCCGGCTTGCAAATGTTTTTTCCGGCCCAACCCAAATCGCCCAGCCGGCCGGCCGAGGATCAAAATTTAATCGAAACACGGTATGATGAGAAAATAAACGAAGCTAATTTAGATGAGGTTGCTGCTGCCATCGGTTTTGCTTTAACATACTGGCGTGCCCAACAGGTTAACACGCTGGGGCAGGAATTACACAAAGGACCCGGGCCTTACTGGCGAATAGGTCAAATTAACAAAGGGCATCAACAAATCAAAAACGCCAGGAGCAAACAATGAAATCTCTATCGCTCACCATAAACGGCCATTCTTATACCGTTGAAGTATCGAATTTAAATTCAACCCCATTGGAAGTAACGGTAAACGGACAAAATTATGAAGTTTATTTGGATGAAAAAAACGCCGTTTCATCCACCCCTTTTAATCCACCCGTTCTTTCGGAATCCAAACCGTTTCCGGCTACTACACTGCCTGCTGCCCCTGTGAACGCCGTTAATGATAAAAATTTACGAGCGCCCATGCCCGGATTAATCCTGGATGTTTCTGTTAAACCCGGAGATGTGGTCATCCGTGGACAACAGCTTTTGTCATTGGAAGCCATGAAAATGAAAAACGCCATCCGCTCCCCACGCGACGGCGTCATCGGTTCCGTGTTGGTAAATAACGGTCAAAAAGTTTCCCATAACGATATTCTGATAAGTTTCGAGTGAGGCAACATGGATTTCTCAAACCTGTCCGTTTTACTCGAAGCGTTTAAACAACTGACCTGGCAAAACGGTGTGATGATTTTAATCGCCGGTTTTCTGATTTACCTTGCCATTGCCAAAGATTATGAACCGGTATTATTACTGCCCATCGGTTTTGGTGCAATTCTGGCTAATTTACCTCTGACCGGCATTAACGGCCCGGATGGTTTTTTAGGTGTTATGTATAACTTCGGTATTAAAACCGAACTTTTCCCACTTTTTATTTTTATTGGCATCGGCGCCATGACCGATTTTGGCCCCCTGCTTGAAGACCCCAAAATGGCTTTACTGGGTGCAGCCGGACAATTTGGCATTTTTGGCACGTTGATGATCGCCTTGTTAATGGGTTTTAAACTAAATGAAGCGGCTTCCATCGGCATTATTGGCGCCATTGACGGGCCAACGGCCATCTATGTTTCATCAAAACTGGCGCCGCACCTGCTCGCCCCCATTGCGGTATGTGCTTACAGTTATATGGCATTGGTTCCCATCATTCAACCGCCCATTATGCGTCTGTTAACCACTGACGCCGAGCGTAAAGTACGCATGCCTTACACGCAGCGTGAAGTTTCGCGTACGGTCCGGATTTTATTCCCGATACTCATGACCATCATCGTTTCATTAATCGCCCCAAAAGCCTCACCTTTGATTTCCGCATTGATGTTTGGCAACCTGCTGCGTGAATCTCTGGCCGTTGACCGGCTTAATGACGCTGCCCAAAATGAATTGGCTAATTTAACTACTTTGTTTTTAGGCATTGTCATCGGCGGCACGATGGAAGCAGGCAGTTTTTTCAACTGGCAAACCGCCATGATCCTGGCGATGGGACTTCTGGCTTTTATTCTGGACACTGTCGGTGGTTTGCTTTTTGGCAAACTGATGTATGTTTTGAGCAATAAAAAGTTTAATCCGTTGATCGGCGCAGCCGGAATCAGCGCTTTTCCCATGTCGGCCCGCATTGTTCAACGCCTGGCTTCTGAATATGATTTTGAAAATTTCATCCTGATGCACGCCATGGGCGCCAATGCCGCCGGTCAGTTAGCCAGTGTGGTTGCCGGTGGCGTTGTATTGGCATTGTTATCCGGCGGCATGTAATTGCAAGGAATTTCGATGCGCCTGTACCATTTCGGCGGCAATGGATAAAGCAATTTCTTCCGGCCCAACCGCTCCCAGGTTTAAACCGATGGGGGCATGAATTCGTTTTATTGCCTCCTCCGGTAGACCCATTTCCCTTAAAACAGTCACCCTTTTTTGGTGAGTTTTATTGGAACCTAATGCGCCGACATAACGTGCTTGACTTAAGATGGCAACTTTTAAGGCCGGGGTATCAATTTTTTCGTCATGACTGAGTGTCACGATGTAAGTTGTCTCGTTGATATTTAATTTTTCAAGTGCCTCGGCCGGCCAGGTTACCTGCACCTCATCCGCATGAGGAAAACGTTCCCTTGTTGCAAAAGCAGACCGTGCGTCCAGAACAATAGTGTAAAACCCCAACTGTTTTGCAAAATGAACCAGCGGAATGGCAGTATGCACCGCGCCAATAATGATTAATCGTTCGGATGGCAGATAAAATTCCATGAACAAATCAAATTTCTTCTGGTTAACCTCAACAAAAAAACGCTGTGTTTTTTGTTCTTCGCGATGTTCGGTTACATACAATTTTGCAGCCTGATTTAAGGCTTCGCTGCCCAAATCTCCCCGGGTTTGTTCTCCTGAAATTAAAAGGGTTTTCCCCGCCAGATCACCTTCCATCACAGTTACCCGAATTGTCGGTTGGTTGTGTTGAATATTTTCCAGCAAATAATCATAAACCGAACCGGCAGGAGAAACTTCGTTTGTTAAAATCAATGGCTCGACAAATACTTCAATTTGACCCCCACAGGCCAATCCGACGCCCCAGGCCAAATCATCACCGATGCCAAAAGACAACAACCTGGCCTGTTTGTTTTTAATAGAAACCAGCATTTCTTCAGTTACTGCGCCCTCCACACAGCCACCGCTGACCGACCCGGCTATTTCACCGTCCTCCGATACGGCCATTTTTGCCCCCATGGCTCGCGGAGCCGATCCGTAAACTTTAACCACCGTCGCCAGACCGACCTGTTTCCCCTGCAAACGCCATTTTTCAACAGCATCCATTACCTCTCTCATATCCGTCTCCGTTTTTAATTCGGTTGCCCGTTAAATGCCTTTTGTAAATAAGGCAAAATTTCCTGTTCGGGCAGGTTGAGGGCCCCGGCCAGTTCCGTCTGTAATTGATATAAAGCTGGCAAACTATTTTGAATGTTGTCCGCCCACTGCCCATATCTTTGTTTCAAAGCTTCCACTCGTTCATCCAGGCTGACCAGGTGAGACCCTTCGGCCAATTTATCCGCATAAAACACAATTTTTTCTTCCCAACTCTGCGGTTTAAGCTGTGGGTCTTGAATGGCATGCAGAATATGCCGGCGTGATATTTCAGCCAGTTTGGGTTGCCCGTATGAATTTAATATTTCCCAACCCATTTCAGAATGGCTTTTGCTGTGAACTTTTCCAATACTGCTCAATTTGGCAATATCGTGCAGCAGTCCACCGCGTTGCGCCAGAATGGGTGAAACATCTCTGCCCTGCTGTTTAAGTCGCAAAGCCAGGGTGTAACTAATTCCGGCCACCAGCTGCACATGCAGCCATAATCGTAACGAGTG
>JAJTBH010000107.1 GCA_021287005.1 Anaerolineae bacterium | reverse complement strand
GTTTAAATCAAGTTGCCGGAATTTGAGCTTCCCGGTGGTATTGGGGTTCACGCCCTAACAATACCCTTTTTGCAGGATGTAAATCCTTGAAGCAGGATATAATCTTCTATATACTAATTTTATAACAAAAGAAAAATTGGGCTCAATGATTTATCTCCCTCATTATGTGACAAAAAGTATGTTATTGGCAACAATTCTGACCACGGGATTGTTGAGCGCCTGTTTTTCAACCCCTTCCGCTACGGCCACGGCTTCAACAGCCCCCGAAACGGCAGCGGTGTCTTCGCCGCCAATTATCCCCAGCCAGCCGCCCGCCACATTAACGCCGGCTTTTCAGTATACGCCGGTGATATCCACCCCGACGCCCACCGCCAAACCGCAGGTGGTTCAGCGCCCGGCTTATGACTTTGAGATCAGTTACGATCCCACTGCTCAAAAGGCCGAGGTTAAACAGCGTGTGATTTATACCAATCAGAGCAGTGAGACGCTTAACCAGTTTCAAATGGTGGTGGAGGCTGCCCGCAAAGCGGGGGTATTCAGCCTGCAATCTGTCATCTGGCCGGACGGTACGCCGGTGGAAAACGCCCACCTTGAAGATGATCGATTGATCATTCCACTGGTGGTGCCGTTGGTTAACTCGCGCAGTGTTTCCTTTGAGATCAACTATGTTCTGACTCTGCCCGAAGCAGCATCCTTGTTGGGTTATACGGCTAACCAGGCCGCTTTTATTGACTGGTACCCTTATTTTCCCCCATACCTATCCGGACAGGGTTGGGTGATTGAACCGGCCGGTCGGGTTGGGGAACACCTGGTTTATCCGCCGGCCGATTTTAAGGTCACCATTCGCGTGCCGGATACGGCCGCCGGTTTGATCATTGCCGCCAGCGCTCCCGGTGAAGTGATTGGAAATAATATTCACCAGTTTAACTTGCAAAATGCGCGTACATTCTCGTGGTCAGCCAGCAGTAAATATCAGGTCGTAACGGCTTATTCAGGCAACATCACCGTCAATGGGTATGTCTTTCCGGAACACGTTGAATCAGGCAAGGCGGCAGCCGTATACACTGCCGAAGCATTAACTCTTTTCTCCAGCCTGTTTACGCCTTATCCGCGTGACACATTCAGTTTTGTCGAGGTCGAATTTGCCGACGGGCAGGAAGGCGACGGTATCTTTTATCTTAATAAAAGTTATTTTGCTTATACCAGCGGGGTGGGCAGCGGACTGGGCGCACTCTCGGCGCATGAAGTGGCGCACCAGTGGTGGTTTTCAGCAGTGGGCAGCAACCAGGCGCGTTACCCCTGGCTGGATGAAGCTCTTTGCACTTATTCGGAACTGCTTTATTACCAGAATCTGCATCCCGAACTGGTGGAATGGTGGTGGCAGTATCGTGTGGATTCATATAACGCCACCGGCTGGGTAAACAGCAGTATTTATGATTTTCAGGCCTACCGCCCTTATGTAAACGCGGTTTATTTACGCGGCGCGCGTTTTCTGGATGAAATTCACCAGCAGATGGGCAACGAGGCTTTTATTTCCTTCCTGCACAGTTATGCCGTTGCTTATGCCGGCAAACTGGCGCGTCCTGAAGATTTTATAGCCCTGCTGCGCCAGTCTGACAGCGCCGATATTCAACCCATATTGGATAAATATTTTGGCAATTGATGGTTAATCAAATCAGGGAGATTATAAATGGACAAAAAAATCCCAATGGAACATGACAAAAAGATTGCTCTGGTTGCGCATGATAACAAAAAACGTGACCTGATTGAATGGGCCAAATATAACCGCGATTTACTGGCTCACCATATCGTATATGCCACCGGCACGACCGGCGCTTTATTGGAAAAGGAACTGAACATTAAAATTCATCGCCTGCAAAGCGGCCCTCTGGGTGGCGACCAGCAAATCGGCGCCAAAATTGTGGATGGCGAAATTGATTTTATGATCTTTTTCTGGGACCCGCTTGAACCTTTGCCGCATGACCCGGATATTAAAGCCCTGCTGCGTATGGCTGTGGTCTGGAATATTCCCATGGCCTGCAACCGTTCCTCTGCCGATTTTATGATTTCCTCTCCCTTGATGGACGGCGAATACGACCGCCTGGTGCCGGATTATGACGGCTACCGTTCGCGCAAGATTCGCCTGGGGGATGAAGATTAATCTTCATTTACAATTGACATTCAAACGTTCCTGCGGTATGCTTATGCCGCGTCCGGGTGGGACCGGCGCGGCAGAGTCTTTCGAACCCCGCCAGGTCTGAGAAGAAGCAACGGTAAGGGAGTAACTCTGGGCGCCGCCGGTAAACCTGCCCGGCGCACTTTTTATATAATGAAGTTGGATTATGCAAACACCACCCATTTGTAATTACGAAGGTTCAGATTACCAGGATGTATTCTGGGAACAAGGCGGCCGCGCTTATGAAGACGGTGCGGAAGCAGTGGCATTACAACGTTTGCTGCCGCCTCGTGGAAAACTGCTGCTTGAGTTGGGCGCCGGCGCCGGACGTAACACCCCCCGTTATCAAAACTATGAACGTATCGTACTGCTGGATTATTCGCGCACCCAGCTTGAACGCGCTCAACAAATTTTGGGCAGCGATGATCGTTATATTTATGTGACCGCCGATATCTACCGCCTGCCCTTTGTGAACGGCCTCTTTGACGGCGCAACCATGATTCGCACCCTGCACCATATGGCCGAGCCGCGTCTGGCATTGGAACAGGTGCGGCGGGTTTTGCTGAAAAACGCCTGTTTTATTCTCGAATTTGCCAATAAACGTAATCTTAAATCCATCTTGCGTTATATACTGGGACGCCAGTATTGGAACCCGTTTTCGCCAGACCCGGTGGAGTTTGCCCCGCTTAACTTTGATTTTCACCCCGGCACGCTGCGCGCCTGGCTGCGCCAGACCGATTTTGTGGTCGAACGCCAGCTTACCGTGTCGCATCTGCGCATGGGTTTCTTTAAACGTATCTTACCTTTGAATTTTATGATCTGGTTTGATTCGATGGCGCAACTGACCGGCGATCTGTGGCAGCTTTCACCTTCGGTGTTTGTGCGCTCACATGCCAGCGGCAACGCCATTCAGCCCGCCGCCCCCGGCGCATTTTTCCGCTGCCCGGCTTGCGGCGCCGACTTGCAGGATACGCCGCCGCAACTGGTTTGCACGGCCTGCGGCCAGACTTACCCGGTTGAAAACGGCATTTACGATTTTAGATTGCAATCATAAGTATAAAAAAAACAGCACTTTCAAGTGCTGTTTTTTTTATACTAGTAAAGTTATTTAAATTTTTTCAACCACCCAGAAGTGTGACAGGCCGAAGAAACGCAGGGGCGTGGCCTCAAGCGCCTGCAAAAAAGCACGCAGGAACTTGCCAAAGGCCGGATGCTGCGCGATGATGTTGTCGTAAGCGCCAAAGACGATATGCCGTTTGATATATTTAACCGGCAGGCCTTCAAACAGGCGTTCCAGATCGCCGCGGGTATAGATGTTAACATGCGGTGCGAGGCGATCGCGCCAGCGGCGCGGCAGATAATTAACCAGCGGAATATTGCCAATAAATGCCGTGGGTTTCAAAGGGATAACCGCGGTTGGGGCAAAAAAGCACCAGCCTGCCGCCGGGCGCCAGAGTGCGCACAATTTCGCGAATGGTCAGGCTGTCGTTTTGAACGTGCTCCAGCACTTCATGGTTGAGAATCAGGTCAAAATAATTGTCGGGATATGGCAGGTATTCACCCACAGCGCAAATGGTGAAAGGCACGCGCTGCCAGGCTTCGCGAACGCGGTCCCATTCCACGTCCAGGCCGGTGATAAAACCGGCTTCGGGGGCCAGGTGTGATAAATAGGTGCCGGTGCCGCAGCCGTCAATTAAAATGCGCCCTTTGGCGCGTTCTCCGGCTGCCGCCAGAATCATTCCCAGGCGGCGTTCCTGACCGGCGCGCCACACCAGCGAAGGTACCCCTCGCAGGGCTGCTTTGTCATCGTGTTGGTAATTATGCATGATTTTTTTGTTCTCTTGTAAAAGGTACCCAGACCAGCAAGGTGGTTCCGTTGCCCGGTTCTGAGGTGATTTCGATATCGCCGCCGATGTTATGCGCGCGGGTTTGCATGTTGGGTAAACCATGCCCCAGGGCCGAGGTGACTTTGAGTGGGTCAAATCCTCGCCCATCGTCGCTGACTTCCATCAGGGCACGGTCAGCCGAAGTCCATACGCTGACCGAAGCTTTGCGCGCGCGGGCGTGTTTGGCAATGTTGGCCAGCGCTTCCTGACAAATGTGAAAAAGGGCAACCGCCTGAGCTTCGGGCAGTTCTTCCACTTCTTCCATGCTGCCCACCAGGTTGATGTCTACCAGGGTGTTAACATAAAATTCGTTGGCCAGGCGCTGAATGCCCTGCATCAGGTTTTCATTATTCAAGCGCCGCGGAGTCAGGTCGAGAATGTAGGTGCGGATGTCGCGAATGGTGCTGTTCAGGTCGGCGATGGCGCGGTCAATACGCTCGGGAACATGGGTCGGGTCATCTTTTAACATCAACCGCACGTTTTCCAGCGAAAGCCCCACACCGTAAATGGATTGAATGATACCGTCATGCAGATCCATGCCGATGCGTTCGCGTTCTTCCAGAATAGCCAGACGCTGCTGCTGCAAGGCCAGACGCACATTATCAATGACCGTGCCGATCCAGGCGGCAATGGCAGTCAGAAATTGAATTTCAAGTTCTTCCAGCGGGCGCTCTTCTTGAATGCTGATGCTGAGCACGCCCGTGGTGCTGCGCGGTGAGCTTAAGGGGAAACAGGCTGTCTGGTAATAAGGTTGAATAATCTCATTTGCCTCGGGTACGGCGCTGGAAAAATTAATAATCACCGGCTGGTTGCTCTGCGCCGTTTTTCCGATAATACCTTCACCAAATTTATAGGTACTTTTCAGCCATAGTTTTTCGCCGTTGGGGCTTTTATGGATCATGGCTTTTAACAGCTTGCTATCTTCCTGGCGTAAATAAATTTCGCCGCATTGGGCTTTAAGATAATCCATCACCTGGCTGAGCGCACTTTCAACAATATGATCAATGTCGTTTGAGGCGGCCAATGTGGCGGCCAGCAGGTTGATTAGTGCCAGGTTTTCCGTGCGACGCACCAACGATTGTTCCTGTTTATAAATTTGTTCGTAGAGGTGAGCGTTTGAAATAGCCGCTGCGGCATAAGCCGCCAGCGTTTCAACCACCAGCAGATCGTCGTTGGTGAAATCACGCTCATCGCTGCGATTTGCCAGAAAAATTTTTCCCAGCAACTGGTTGCCTTTTTGAATGGGCACACCTAAAAGCGAGGTTAATTTGTTGGCGTCGGGCGGAAAACCCAAAAAACCCAGGTCGTAATGCAGATCGTTTAATAAAATCGATTCGGCTGTCAGCATCTGCTCGCTGATGGTTTCGGTTAATTGCGAAATTTGCAGATGATTTTTTTGCACATCGCTGAAACCGGCGGTAATTAAATGCTCCAATTTGCCGTCGGTGGTGGTGACACCCACCACGGCATAACAGGCAGCGGTTTGCTGTTGAGCCAGTGTAGCGATACGTTGTAACAAAGAAGGCAGCGAGATATCTTGCACCAGTTCAAGGCTGGCAGAGTGCAGGGTTGCCAGCCGTTCTTCGAGTAATTCGCAGGTGCTTGGAATACTCATGGTGCCTATATTTTACTCGAAAAGCGCCAAAGTGCGGGTGATTAGTGGCCGGGCGGCTTGAATGGCGCGCGCCCGGTGACTGAGCTGATTTTTCTCTTCCATGCTTAATTCGGCCATGGTTTTATTTAACTCACTCAACAAAAAGATGGGATCATAACCAAAACCATTGCTGCCGCGTTCCTGCGGGATGATTTCGCCGGGGCAAATGCCTTCAGCGTATTGAATCGATTCATCCGGCGCCCAGAGTGCAACCGAGCAGTGAAAATGCGCCGTCCAGGGGCGCGCCGCCCCGCTGAGGTTCTTAAGTAAAAAGGCGCGCCGGTCGGCGTCGCTGTCATCATGGCTGCCCATATAACGCGCCGAATAAAGGCCGGGCTGTCCGCCCAGGGCATCCACCTCCAGGCCCGAGTCGTCGGCCAGGGTTAACATGCGGCTGGCTTTGCCAAAGGCGACGGCTTTAAGCGCGGCATTTTCGGCATAGGTGCTGCCGTTTTCTTCCACGTCCAGCTTGATATTTAAATCGCGGGGTATGTATAAACGAACGGGCAAACCTGTCAGCAGGGCTTGCATTTCAAGCAGCTTGCCGGGGTTGTTGGTGGCGATCAAAAGGGAGGGTGTCATATATCTATCCTAATTTTTAATATTTTTTTAAGAAATATATTAATCGTTGACTTGGTTAAACGCATATGCTATAATACATGCGTATAATTATATCCATTTGTTATTTTCTTTATTTTTTTTATTGATATACCGTGAATCAACCTAGAAATCTTCTTCGCATAAATGTAGGTTTTTTATACAATCAGCCGATTGGTAGTAATCGAGACATCCATTTTGAGTCTGACAAAATCCACTTAAATCCAGATCTGGATTTAAGTGATTTTAAAGGAATAATTCGTTTGAGCCGTACGCCACAAGGTTTGTTGGCTCAAGGCGATTTTGAAGCCAGGGTAGAAGCGGAATGTGTGCGCTGTCTTGATGTTTATGAACAAGCCCTCCACACGGTTTTTAATGAACTGTTCGCTTTTAAAAGACAAGGAATGACTGAGGCGGGATTAATATTACCGGAAGATGGGAATATCGATTTTTCCCCACTGGTGTGGGAGTACTTAAATCTTGAAGTTCCCATTAAACCACTTTGTCGGCCTGATTGTAAAGGTTTATGCGTCATGTGTGGGGCCAATCTGAACGAAGAAACCTGCGAGCACCAGAGTCAGGTCATTAAAGAAGATTAAATTTCGGTAAATTGAAAAAATAAGACATGGTTATAGATCTGGAGAAATTAATTTCTTCAGCGATGGCGGTTAATAAGGAGCAGACACATTGGCGAACCCGGGCAGGCGTAAGAAGGAAAACCTTGAAGGCCTGAATATGTTGTTGGAGAAAGCCGATATTCAGGGTTACCTCACTACTGAGGACTTGATTGAGGTGTATCCGGATGTCAGCAAAGATGCCGACCGCCTCAGCGCCATTCTGGTCGCTTTGCGCCGCCGGGGCGTCGATATTCTGGATGAAGAAGGCCATTTTGACGAAGATGATACAAGCCTGAAAGATGGTTTCTTTTATTCGGAGGAAGCCGAGCCGATGATCGGGGATGATACGATCGGTTTGTACCTCAAGGAAATGGCACGCGTGCCGCTGCTCTCAATGGAAGAGGAAGTTGAAATCGCCACCAGCATTGAAGCCGGAGACGCCGCCCGCAAAGAACTGGAACGCGCCAACGGCCATTTGAGCCCTGAACGACGTAATGAACTTGAAAAGAAAATGGAAGCGGGCCTTGCGGCGCGAGACCATCTCATTAAAGCCAATACCCGCCTGGTTGTATCAATTGCCAAACGATATACCAGCCGGGGGGTGCCGTTTCTTGACCTGATTCAGGAAGGCAACCTGGGTTTAATGAAGGCCGTACAAAAGTTTGAATACAAACGCGGCTTTCGTTTTTCAACCTACGCCACCTGGTGGATTCGCCAGACGATTACACGCGCCATTGCCGATCAGGGGCGCACCATTCGCGTGCCGGTGCACATGGTCGACCGCATTCGCCACCTTTATCGCCTGGCGCACGAAATGGAACAGCGCCTGGGGCGGGTGCCCGCGGCTGATGAACTGGCTGCCGAACTGAATGTGCCGGTTAACAAGGTGGAATGGATGATGCGTGTATCCTGGCTGCCGCTTTCTCTTGAAAGTCCGTTGAATGACGAGGACGAAGACTCGGAGTTGGGCCAATTTATTGAAGATGAATTTACGCCCTCACCCATTCAAAGCACCTATGATAAACTGCTGCGCGAAAAAATTCAGGCGGTACTCGATTCCCTGCCGCCGCGTGAAGCGCGTATTCTCAGAATGCGCTTTGGCCTGGAAAACGGTAAGGTTTATACCCTGGAAGAGGTTGGTCAAAAATTTGGCCTGACGCGCGAACGTATCCGCCAGATTGAAACCAAAGCGCTGCGCCGCTTGCGCCATCCGCGCCGGGCGCGCCAACTTCAGGAATATTTGTAAATCCTTTGATATTATTATTTTTTTAGAAACGGGCGCTGCAAAGTTTATGCAGCGCCTGATTTTTAAAATTAAATGGAAAGCACGCTTTACATTTTAGGTGAATGGTTTTATCATAATGGAAAGCGCACTTTCCATTATGATAAAAGGAAAAGGATTGTGAAAAATAAACTGGAAGAAATTCGCAAGGATAAGGGCATCACGCAGGAGGAACTGGCGGCTGTTCTGGAAGTATCCAGGCAAACGATCGGCTCGCTGGAAAATGGGCGTTATAACCCTTCCATTCTATTGGCCTGTAAAATTGCCCGCTATTTTGGTATGCCGGTTGAAGAAATTTTTATTTATGAAGAGGAATCAAAATGAATAATAAAAAAGTTTTGTTTTTAATCGAGGCGGTTTTGGGTTTTGTTCTGTTGTTTATCGGATTTTTTGTTGTAAACTCGGAGGCGTTAAAAATGCTCTCCGGGTTATGTATTGGCCTGGGGGCGGCTCTGGCCGCTTTGGGAACCGGCCAGTTATTGCAGGCTCTTTTGATTCCGGCTTTTGAGATGGAAAGGCTTAAGAAACAAAAAGAAATTGAAGTTAACGACGAACGGAATATCCGCATTAAAGAAAAGACCGGTTACCGGGTGGCTAAAATCATGAATTATGTTTTGAGTCTTTATATTCTTGTGTTGGGTTTTATGGGTGCAGGTCTTCCCATGATTTTGCTGGCGGTTTCGCTGCTGGTAATCGAGTTTGTTCTGGTGATTTATTTTTCGAATTATTATGCCCGCAGTCTTTGATGGTTAATAAAAAGGGCGTCGAGCCTGATACCACCTTGGTGGCCGAAGCCCGGTGGCTGAGCCTGCCGAAGCCGGTCCTGACGATTGCCGCCGCTCCCTTCGACGAGCTCAGGGTGCGGCTGATTGGCAAAAAAAGGTTTTAGCCTGCCGAAGCCCGGTGGCTGAGCCTGCCGAAGCCGGTAGAAAAGCCATTTTTAAACTGGTAAAATAAAAGGCACAAAAATTGGAGTAAATTATGACGGAACCCGAATTGTGGCTGCAAGGACGCCGCATTACCCCCGATAAAATTGAATGTGCCCAACGCGTGCTTGATGAAATCCTTCAGGGCGCCGACGTTTTCCAATCCATCCGGCGGCACCCATTGCCTGAAGGTGGATATGTGGCCAAACATGTGCTGGTGGCCGTTTACCGCCGGATGGTGGATGAAGGCCTGCTCGAAGACGACCCGGGCGTGATGGCGCGCATCCGCATGAAACCCACCCGCACCCTGTCGGGTGTGACTACCGTGACGGTCTTAACCGGTCCGCATCCCTGCCCGGGTGACTGTGTCTTTTGCCCGACCGATGAACGTATGCCCAAAAGTTATCTGGTGGATGAGCCCGGTGCAGCGCGCGCTTTTCAAAACCAGTTTGACGCCTATAAACAGGTTAACTCGCGCCTTGAAGCCTACCGCGCCGTGGGGCACCCCACCGATAAAATCGAGTTGTTGATTCTGGGCGGCACCTGGACCTTTTACCCGCGCCCATACCAGGCCGAGTTTATCAAACGCTGTTTTGATGCCATGAATGAAACGTCTTCGCCCGATTTAAGCGCGGCGCAGCAGCTTAATGAAAATTCAAGCCACCGTAACGTGGGCCTGGTGATCGAGACCCGTCCGGATGAGATCAGCCCGGCGGAACTGGCCTGGCTGCGCCAACTGGGTGTTACCAAGGTGCAAATCGGCGCGCAAAGCCTGGATGATCATATTCTGGAACTCAACCGCCGCGGACACGACGCTGCCGAAACGCTTAAAGCGGCCGCTTTGCTGCGCGCCGCCGGTTTTAAGATTGTCGTGCACTGGATGCCCAACCTGTTGGGCGCCACACCCGAAAGCGACCGCGCCGATTTTGCGCGCCTCTGGAATGCCTTTGGCGGGCAAAGCGGGGGCATCTGCCCGGATGAAATTAAAATTTATCCGACCCAACTGCTGGAAAACACCGATCTGTACCAGTATTGGAAACAGGGTAAATATCAGCCTTACAGCACGGAAGAACTGATTCAACTGGTAGCCGATGTGAAGGCCACCATTCCACCCTACTGCCGCGTGAATCGTGTCATTCGTGACATTTCCTCCAACCATGTGGTGGAAGGCAACCGCCGCACCAGCCTGCGCCAGGATGCCCTGGATGAACTGGCTCGCCGCGGCCTGGCCTGCCAGTGCGTGCGCTGCCGCGAAATTCGCGGCCAACATGTCGACCCGGCCAATTTGCACCTGGATGACCTGGTTTATCACCCGGCTCATGCCGAAGAACATTTTCTTTCCTTTGTCACCGGCGATAACCGCATTGCCGGTTATTTACGCCTGTCTTTGCCGGAAGAAGACGAAAACAACCCTTATCCGCCCGGCTTGCCGGCCGACTTATTCTCCGACTTGCGCGGCGCGGCCTTGATCCGCGAGGTGCATGTGTATGGGCAGTCGCTGGCCGTGGGCAGCGAACAGAGCGGCGCGGCACAACATGCCGGCCTGGGCAAACGTTTATTGCAGCATGCCGAAGAAATTGCGCGCCGGCGCGGTTTTCGCCGCATGGCCGTGATTGCCGCCATTGGCACGCGCCTTTATTATCAATCGCGCGGTTTTGAACGCGGTGAATTATATATGGTTAAGGAATTGGCCTGAAAAACGACCCGGGGTATAGTTTTTTTACAATGTGATTAATACAATTGCACCCAGGCAAAACAGCACACCCAGCCATTGGCGGCGGGTGGTGCTTTCTTTT
>JAJTBH010000106.1 GCA_021287005.1 Anaerolineae bacterium | reverse complement strand
TATCCCCGATAACTATTACGGCAAAGCCAAAATAACCGCGTTAACCCTGAGCGGCGTTGATCCGCAGTCATCACAGGGGCTGCATGCCTACCTGGTGAAAGAGGGCCGCTTTTTACGTTCCAGCGACGGCACTTCAGCCGTGATTGCCACCACTCTGGCCGAGACGCTGGGGCTTAAACTGGGCGATAAACTGACTCTGCCGACTTCTGACGGTGAGGTTGACCTGAAAATTGTGGGTATTCTTCCGGCGCGCGCCGTGCCGGGTAATGAAGAAATATTTGTAACCCTGGTGGAAGCTCAAAAACTGCTGGACCTTTCCAACCGCATCAGCTCGATTGAAATCAACCTGGATACGATGGATGATGCCCAACGTGAGTCGATTAGGAGCCAGATTGAAAATGTGTTGGGGCGTGATTTTACCCTGGATGCGCTTTCGGGCGGTTCGGAAATTATCGCCAGCATCAAGGTGGGGCAGGTGGCGTTTAACCTGATTGGTTTTCTATCGATTTTTATGGGCGGTTTTATCATCTTTAATACATTTCGTACGATTGTGGCCGAACGGCGGCATGATATTGGCATGCTGCGCGCCATTGGCGCAAACCGGCGCACGATCATCACGATGATTCTGGTGGAAGGTTTGATACAGGGTGTAGTGGGAACCTTCTTAGGCCTGGTCTTCGGTTACCTGATGGGACTGGGGCTAACGGCCATGATGTCGCCGCTGATGGCGCAATATATCCATGTGGAGCTGGGAGCGCCCGTGGTTTCACCCGGCCTGGTGGTGGTTACCATTCTTTCCGGCATCGGCATGACCTTAATTGCCGGCGTGCTGCCTGCGATTAATGCCAGCCACGTTACGCCCCTGGAAGCGCTGCGCCCCTCGATGAATCCGGTACAAAACAGCGGGTTAAGCAAGAGTGTTTTAACCGGCCTGGGGATGATTGTGCTGGCGGCAGTGGTTTTGTTTTCAGCCAATTCCGGCTTAATTGCCCTGGGTGCTCTGCTGCTGTTGGTAGGCATGGTGCTGGCGGCGCCGGCGCTGGTGCGCCCGATCGCTTCGGTGTTTAACAAATTGGTGGAAATTACATTTGCACGCGACGGCACGGCCGAACTGGCGCAAAACAACCTGTCGCGCAACCCCTCGCGGGCGGCTATTACGGCCAGCGCGACCATGATCGGCATTGCCGTGATCGTGGGCATTGGCGGTATGATCTGGAGCATGACGGGTGGTTTCATGGGCATTTTACAGCGCAGCCTGGGCAGCGATTATTTGGTGATGCCCCCGGCCGTGGGTTTGTGGAAGGATAATGTCGGTGCGAAACAAGACCTGGCCGACCGGCTGCGTTCGGTGCCGGGTGTGGCTGTGGTCAGCACGCTGCGTTATTCAGGCGCATCCGTCAACGGTCAATCCATTTCGATGCTGGGTATCGACCCGGTGGCTTATCCCAAGGTGGCCAGTTTAACCTTTGCGCAGGGCGACGCCAAAACGGCTTTTAATGAGATCAGCAATGACCGCGCCATTATAGCCAACGGCGTTTTTTCGTCACAGACCGGTCTTAAATTGGGCGACAGTTTTCAACTGAGCACGCCCACCGGTTCAAAAACCTACCGGGTGGCAGCCATTGCCAACGACTTTTTAAATGCCAAAATCATGACGGCCTACATCTCGCAGGGTAATTTGCAGAGCGATTTTCGTAAAAACGAAGACATTTTCTTCCAGATCAACCTGCTGCCGGGGGTGGAAGCCAGCCAGGTAGAACCGCGTTTTAAGAAGATTATGGAAGACTACAGCCAGTTTAAACTGGTATCGGGAAAAAGCTATTTTGAAGAAAATAAACAAATGTTTGATTCGGTGATTGCCGTGTATTTTGTGATATTAATTGTATTGGCAGTGCCTTCATTGATAGCCCTGTTAAATACGTTAACCATCGGGGTGATTGAGCGTACCCGTGAAATCGGTATGCTGCGCGCAATCGGCGCCATTCGCAAGCAGATCAGCCAGATTGTGCTGGCCGAAGCCCTGCTGTTGGCGGCCGTGGGTACGGCGTTTGGCCTGCTGGCCGGTTTATACCTGGGATATGTGATGGTGCTTGGGCTGGCAGCCAGTGGTTATCCCATTTTTTATGTTTTCCCTTACCAGGGATTACTCATGGCGATTGCCACCGGCCTGATTTTTGGTGTGTTGGCGGCTTTGCTGCCGGCGCGCCAGGCGGCGCGCATGGATATTATCCAGGCGCTGCGTTATGAATAAGATTTAAGAAAAAATTTGAGGATGTATGAAATCTTTAAGAAAAATATTTATGTTTGTCCCGGTTTTATTGCTGGTCGGAATGGGCATGGCAGCCTGTTCACAGGTCACGCCCACACCGGCGGCAGTCATGCCCACAGTCCCGCCCGCGCCGGCGGTTACACCAACCGCACCGGTCGAAGATACCGTTGTGCCCACACAAAAAACTTATGATGACCCTTTTGCCTACTGTCAAGCGGTTGGTAATCAAGACGTAGTGGATGCGGCCTACAGCGGGCCAAAACTGCCGGCGGCCGTGGAGCAGGCTTTGCGCAAGGCTTATAACGCTCCCACGGAAACCCCCGAAGAATTGTATAAAAACGGTTCCTACTGGCGCTGCATGAACCATCAGGTTTATGCCTGTTTTGTCGGAGCCAATTTACCCTGCGATTCAAAAGCCAATACGGATGAAAACCCGACCGACGCCGAGAAGGATTTTTGTAAAGAACATCCCGATTCGGATTTTATTCCGGCATCCGTGACCGGGCACGACACCATTTATGAGTGGCGTTGTAAAGCTGAAATTCCCGAAGTAAATTCACAATTGTTCCGGGTGGATGATCGCGGTTATATTTCCGAGATCTGGTATCAGGTGGAACCGACAGCGGAAAATTGATTAATTCAAAAGATGTCGTTTTATAACGCCCGGCAGCCCGCCGGGCGTTATTTATTTACGTTCTCAGGTAAAAATAAACTGCACAATTGTCAATTTCCAAAGTGATTCACAAATGTGAATTAATTTTAATTTTCACATTTGTCAAGGATACATGCCGTTCACGTTGGTGAAAGTTTTGAACAATTTTGAATAAGCATTAAAAAACGCTGTATAATTTTCTCATGGAACTTGAGCGCCTTGAACTTCTCGCTTCAATCGCAAAGATGTACTTCGAAGACGGCTTAACCCAGGACCAAATTTCCCTGCGCTCCGGTTACTCCCGCTCAATGGTGTCGCGTTTTCTCAGTGAGGCGCGTGAAAACAGGATCGTAGAAATTACGATTAACTACCCGCTGGAGCGTAACGAAGCGTTGGAGACGGCGCTGGTTAATCAATATGGGCTCAAAGTGGCGCGGGTATTGGCGCGCCGGACATTAAGTTATGACCAGATGGTGCGGCGACTGGGCATTTTGGCTGCGCGTTTTCTGGATGAACTGGTCGGCCCGGGTATGACGATTGGCGTTTCGTGGGGTATGGCCTTAAGTGAAATGGTCAACTCGGTATCGTCCAAATCATACCTGGATATTCATGTGGTGCAATTAAATGGTTCGGCCGGGACCGATACGGAATATGACAGTCCCTGGCTGGTGCAGAAGCTGGCGCGAAGTTACGGGGGGCGATACGGCATTCTATCTGCGCCTTTGATTGTGGACAGTGCATCAACCCGTGAATCGTTGTTAAAAGACAAATTGATTCAGGGCATGATGATGAGTGTTGAGGATATGGATATCGCCTTGCTGGGCGTCGGTACGCTGGATGCCGAGTTTTCAAGCCTGACGTTATCCGGATACCTGAGCAAGGAAGAATCAGCCGATCTTGAAAAGGCTGGCGCGGTGGGATATATCTGTGCCCATTTTTATGATATCAACGGGCACCTGTTAAACCATCCCATTGCACAACGGGTGATCGGGGTCAGCCCGCAAACTCTATGTTCGGCCCCCATACGCCTGGGTGTGGCGGGTGGGCATCAAAAAATTCTGCCGGTTCTGGGCGCGCTGCGAGGCGGTTTTTTGAATGTGCTGGTCACCGATGATGTTGTAGCAGGTGAATTAATAAAACGTTCGTAATTTTTATAACTCAATAATCCATCGACGGGGTTGCCAACAACTCCGAGTGCTTAAGATTCTAATTTAACGAAAGAGCAGGCTTAAGAATGAATTCTACTACAGCGGTTGTCATCCTGGGTTTGGGGTTCATGTGGTTGCTTCAATACGTATTAACCTTCTGGCAAATGCGTCGTTACAGCAAACGCCTGTCACTGCTCAGAAAAGAAGGTTGGGTCTGGGTCGGTCTGCACGGTTCGGCCTGGAAGGGCCGTACCTATGCAGTGGTGGTGGTTAATGGCGATCGGATCATCCGTGTGGAACAGCTTTCGGGATGGACGGTGATGGCCGGATTAAAACCGGTGCCCGGATTTGAAGGCCGCCCGGTGAGCGATTTGACCGATGATAGTGTGGAATTGCCCGGCTCAGAAAAACTAAAACTGGCGCTGCGTGATGCAGTGACGCATATGGAGACTTATGCTCGCAAACAGGCCGAAAAAGCGGCCGAAGCCGCAGCGAGCGAAACAGGTAGCAGCCCGCTGGCTGACTGTGTCTCCACTCAGGCTTGATTACAACCGGGTTTAAATGTAAACCGGTTTGTAATAAGGTAATCGATTTGATATTTTACCGGTAATAACGTCTATTTCAAAAAGGAAAGGAGAAAACGAGAGCGGAAAAATAATTTTTAGTTTGATTCCGAGACGCCAGTTGTATTTTATTTTTTACCCAATTTTAGAAAGGAGTTCTGTTATGGATTTAATCCAGCTCGTGCAAGGTTTTATCAAGATTTTCCAGGTGGGTGGTGAATGGTTCTGGGCACTGACCTCCGGCATGCTGCCTTACATCATCGTTTTGATGACCGCCGTCAATGCATTAATTTCCTTGATTGGTCAGGAACGTGTTGAAAAATTTGGCGAATGGGCTTCCAACCCGGGTATCCTGTTCCTGCCCATCCGCTACGTCCTGCTGCCCTTTGTTTCCGTCTTCGTGTTCACCAACCCGATGGCCTACACAATGGGTCGTTTCCTGCCTGAGAAATTAAAACCGGCTTTCTATGATGCGGCAGTTTCTTATGTTCATCCTCCGCTTGGCATTTTCCCTCACATCAATCCGGGTGAATTGTTTGTCTGGTTAGGTATTGCAGCCGGCGTACAAAAAGGATATGGTGATGCGGCCATGGCCGATCTGGCAATTCGTTACCTGCTGTTGGGCCTGGTGATCATCCTCATTCGCGGTATCGTCACCGAACGTCTCACCATGGTATTCTGGAAGAAATCAGCTGCTTAGGAGCGAGGAGTAAACAATGGATTCTTTTATCAACTTCCTTAACAGTATTGGTCGTGGTGTCGGCAAGGCCGTAGGTACTTTTTATCAGGCAGGCCGCGATTCCATCGACATGGTTATCAAAAACATCCTGCCCTTCATCGCTTTCGTGGCCTGTATCCAGGGTTTGATGAATGGTACCGGTCTGGGCACTTTGATCGCCAACGCTCTGGTTCCGTTGAGCAGCAACATCATTGGTTTGCTGGTATTGTGTTTGATCTGCGCTCTGCCCGTGTTATCCCCCCTGCTGGGACCCGGCGCCGTAATCGCTCAGATCATTGGTACCCTGTTGGGCACCTTCTTTGCCAACAAAACCCTGCCCCTGTCGGCTGCTCTGCCCGCTCTGTTTGCCATCAACCCCCAGGTTGGTTGTGACTTCATCCCCGTCGGTCTGGCCTTAGGCGAAGCCGAACCCGAAACCGTTGAAGTGGGTGTGCCTGCTGTGCTCTTCTCTCGTTTGATCACGGGCCCGATTGCCGTTATTCTGGCTTACGTCGCCGCCCTTGGTATGTAAAGCTGTGTAAGCGGGTAGATTTCTGCCCGATCGATTGAGCTATTGTCATCGTGTAGCCCTGGGTCAGATGGACACTGCGACTGCTCACCTGGCCCAGGGGCAGTAAAGCGTAAAATGATTATCTAAACCGGTCAAAGAAATATACCAAAGGAATCTCTAAGAACGCTGAATTTGCAACAATTTGAAACAGCGACCCTAAAACCAGAGATTCTCACCATTAGACTAAAGGAGCAAATCATGTCGGAAGAAAAGAAGTATCGCAAGATTAAAATTAATAAAGGCCCCAAAGGTTGGGGTGGTCCATTGATTATTGAACCCAAACCCGGGCGCGATCTTATCTATTCCGTGACGGGTGGCGGAATTCACCCTGTTGCTCAACGCATTGCAGATTTGTGTGGTGGGACTCCCTTCGACGGTTTTAAATCCAAAGCCGCATTTGAACAAATTGCTGTAGCTGTGATCGACTGCGGCGGTACTGCACGTGTCGGTGTGTACCCGATGAAAAAAGTGCCCACTGTCGATATTTACCCCACCTCTCCATCAGGACCTCTGTTCCGTTTTATCACGGAAGAATTTTTTATCTCTGGTGTGCGTGTTGAAGATATTGAGGTCATTGAATAAATCAAGCACCTGAATAAACGGTAAATAAACGCTCCCTCCGTCCAGTTCTTGATCAGGTAATTTCTGGGGGGCTGAATAGAGCGAACATCATTTATCTTGTTGTCTGGCACCGGTAAATGAAGGTGGAAACCTTCAAACCAGTGTGGTGTGTTTCAGTTTGCCTTTTTTCAGTCTGTGGTGATTGACGAATCTTATGATCAAATATAAAGCACATTTTACGCAAATAGGCCCAATGGTCTCCGAGTTCCTGGAGCACAACATTCTGGTAATTTTCGGAGCTTCCGCTCCGGATGAACTGGCGGAATTTGCTGTCATCCATGATGGAGAAGAACTGGTAGCGCCGCTTGAAGCAGGCGATACGGTTCTAATAGATAACGACTCTTATAAAGTTTTAGCGGTAGGTGAAGTAGCTAATATTAACCTGGCAAATCTGGGACACCTGGTGCTTAAGTGCAACGGGCAAAACCAGCCTGAAATGCCCGGCGATGTTTGCCTGGAAAACAAGCCCCTTCCCCTCATATCGGTTGGTACTACTTTGGTAATTTCTTGACGAACATACTTGAAGGAGTTGTTCTATGTCTTTAAAAGATTTATTGCTTGAACGTGAAAAAACTACTGGTGCGCCCGTACGCGTGGGCCTGATTGGCTCCGGACAAATGGGCACCGGTTTAATTAGCCAGATTGAAAAAATGGTGGGTATGCGTGTGGTCGCCGTTGCGGATGTCATTCCCAACCGCGCTCAGAATGCCTATAAAGAAGCCAGCGTTGATCCCTCAATTGTTGTGGTTGAAGAACACGATTCGGAAAAAGCGGGAGAATTAATCCGCAATGGGAAACGCATTGCCAGCCATTCGGCCGACGTCGTTCTGAATATCCCCGAAGTGGATATTGTGGTCGAGTGCACCGGCGTTCCCGAAGTGGGCGCCAATACCTGCCATAAGGCCATTCTGGCGCGCAAACATGTGGTCAACATGAATGTGGAAACGGACTGCACCATCGGCTATTACCTGGCTAAAATGGCCAAAGCCGCCGGCGTAACCTACACCCTGACGGCCGGCGATGAACCCGGCACCATTCGCGAATTGTATGATTTTGCCGATACCCTCGGTTTTGAAATTGTTACCATTGCTAAAGGCAAAAACAATCCCCTGGATACCAGCGCCAATCCCGATACCCTGGCTGCCCGCGCCAAAGCGCAGAACGCCAGCGCCAAAATGTTGGCTTCCTTTGTCGATGGTACCAAAACCATGGTTGAAATGACAGCCATTGCCAACTCAACCGGCTATGCCCCTGATGTACGCGGCGCGCATGGCCCGACCGTTACGGTCAAAGAACTGGCGAAAGTATTTGTGCCACAGAGCGCCGGCGGTGTGGAAAGTAAAAAATACGTGGTCGATTATGCAGTGGGTGATATCGCCCCGGGTGTATTTGTCATCATCACCACCGACCAACCTAAAATTATTGCCGACTTAAACTATTTGAAGGTCAACGGCTATAATAACCACTGGGCTTTGTATCGCCCTTATCATCTCTGCAACCTTGAGACCCCCATTTCAATCGCCCGTGCTTTCCTGCGCTCTGATGTGACTGCCAATACCATGCGGGTGCCGGTTGCCGAAACGATAACGATGGCCAAACGTGATCTGAAACCTGGCGATAAAATTGATTACCTTGGCGGTTACACCGTTTATGGAACCATCGAAAAAGTGGAAGTGGCCCATCAAGAAGGTTGTGTTCCCCTGGGTATTTCGGTGGGCGCGACCATCACCAAAGAAATCAAAAAAGGTGAGGCCGTTCATTTTGACCAGGTTGAATTAAACGAAAGCCAGACTGTTTACCACCTGCGCAAATTGCAGGATAAACTGGTCGGCGCTTAATCACGTTTGATGGATTAAACCCTTATAAATAGGAAAACCTTATGTTGAATTATCTGGCAAAAATATCCAATCAAGCGGTATCGCTGGTTAATTCACAGCAAAAGGTTGAAGTTAAAACGCGCGATATATTGGTCCCACGCCTGTTAAGGAAGTCCCTGATTGAGATAGCCCACCAAGCCTCCAATGGTGGGCTATCCGTGGGGCTTCTGGAAGAAATCAGCGCCCGAATAACCGATGAACGATTTGTGATTAATGCGCTTAATACCTCTTTTAAATTTTTGGATGATGATGATTTTATTATTGCGGATGTACAGGGGCTGAACGTCAACGAAGAACTGCAACCTGCCCGGCATATGCTCTGGCACCGGTTTGTGTATAAAAACACCCCGGCAAAATATGTTTTATACTGTCAACCGCGATATGCGACCGGCTTTGCCAACCAGATGCTTTTACCGCAAGCGCAATTTTTGGCGGACGCAGCCGATAGTGTGGGCGGAATAACCTGTGTGCTCCCCGAAGATAATCTCGTTCGGGATAGTATTATCCATCATCATGCTGTTTTGATAAAAGGGCACGGCCTGTTGGTCTGGGCTGAGGATGTAAAACAAATCCTGGCACGCGCAGAAGTTGTGGAACGTTGGTGTGTGTTATCACGGGATGGGATGTAATAAGGAGATTGAAAATGCCAGATTTGAAAATTATTGTTGATCATGATGCGGGCCTGCATGCCCGACCTCTGGCTCAGTTTGTGAAGGTGGTTAAATCATACGGCGCCAGCGTTCAGGTGCGAAATTTAACCTCCGGCAAGGGGCCGGTTAATGGTGCCAGCCCGGTGAATTTGCTGCTGCTTAGCGTTAAAAAGGGCAATGAAATTGAAATCACGGCCGAAGGTGAACAGGCGTCTGAAGTGTTAACGGCGCTTAAGACTTTAATTGAATCCAATTTTGGTGAAGGTTAATTATGCGCCAGTATCAAGGTCTGCCTGCTTCTCCGGGTGTGGCAATTGGCCCGGCCTGGATTTATAACCCGGTCAAAATCTGTGTTAACGTTGAACGGATTAAAGACCCTGAAGCGGAATGGGTGCGTCTGATGTCGGCGGTGAACCTGGCGCGCAACCAGGTGCAGGCATTGGGAGAGCGAGCCAAAGTTAATATCGGTGCGCACGAAGCGGCTATTTTTGAAGCCCATCTTGAGTTTTTGGATGATGTGGACATCATGGCCAAAGTGCGCGCTGTTATTTTTAAGCAAAACCTGAATGCCGAAGCGGCTGTAAAAAATGTCTTTGATGAATTTGCCCATGAACTGGCGCAGATTCAAGATGAATATCTGGCGGCGCGTGCATTAGACCTGGAAGACGTTTCCCATCGACTGCTGCGCTGTTTGCAGGGCGAAAGTGATCTTGAAACCGATTTGTTAACCCACCCTTCGATCATTGTGGCCGAAGATTTGACGCCATCCGACACGGTGCAGTTTGATAAACGCAAAATCCTGGGAATTTGTACCGCCAAAGGCGGGCCGACTTCTCACACGGCCATTCTGGCGCGCAGCCTGGGGGTGCCGGCTGTGGTCAGCGCTTCATTTGATGTGGACGATATTGAAATTGGCGTTATCACGGCGCTGGATGGCAGTGAGGGAATGACGATTTTTGGCCCGACGATTAATGAATTAAACCTTGCCAGAGAAAAAAAGGCTGCCTGGGAGCTCGAACGCGAAGAACAGGTTGCCAGCACTCACCAGCCTGCCACGACTTTGGATGGAATCACACCTGAAGTGGTGGCCAACATCGGCGGGGTTGAAGATGCCCGGAAAGCCATGGAATTGGGCGCCGAGGGGGTGGGGCTTTTCCGCACCGAGTTTTTATACCTTGACCGCACCGAACTGTTGGAAATAGCCGAACAGACTTCAATTTACCGTGGTGTGATGGATGTGCTGGAAGGTAAACCCCTGGTTGTGCGTACGTTGGATATTGGCGGTGATAAAAGCGTGCCTTATTTGAGCATGACCGAGGAACAAAATCCGTTCCTGGGCTGGCGCGGCATCCGCATGGTGCGTGAACGTCCCGACATTTTATACAACCAGTTTGAGGCCCTCCTGCTGGCCGGCGTGGGCGCTGACCTGCGCATTATGCTGCCAATGGTGTCCGGCGTGGGAGAAGTGCAGCGCGCGCGCGAAGTGTTGGAAGAGGTGCGTGCAGATTTAAATAAACGCGGCAAAACACAGGCTGAAAAAGTGCAGTTTGGAATTATGGTCGAAGTGCCTTCGGCTGCCCTGTTGGCAGATCATTTTGCGCCATATGTCGATTTTTACAGCATCGGCACCAACGACCTGACCCAATATTCCCTGGCGGTTGACCGCACCAATGAACGGGTAGCCGTTTTGGCCAGCCCGTTTAACCCGGCCGTGTTAAAACTGGTGGCGATGACCATCGAAGCCGCCCACCGGCACGGCAAATGGGTGGGTATGTGCGGCGAGCTGGCCGGCGAGCCGAGCGCCGTTCCGCTTTTGTTGGGACTGGGGCTGGATGAATTCAGCATGGCCCCGGCGAGTGTGCCTTCGGTGAAACAGGCCATTCGGAAATGGTCGCTGGAGCGTTGTAAGGAAGTGGCGCGTGAAGCCCTGGCGATGCCCGGATCTTCCGAGGTGATTAAGTACCTTAAAGGATTAACCCCTGCATAAAATGAGATTTTAAAGAATAATCAATCCCCTGCTGGCTTCATTATCCGGCAGGGGATTTTTTTTATGATTTTTGATAAGCTTAAACCGGTTCGAATGACTTATGATGGGTT
>JAJTBH010000105.1 GCA_021287005.1 Anaerolineae bacterium | reverse complement strand
TGATTGAGCAGACGGGCATTTCAGGCGTGCGGCGCGGCCGCAGCGAAAATAACGAAACGGACTGGCACAGTTCGGCTTATAAATCGTCCTATCGATGGGACGATTCGGGTTATGCGGCTTACCAGCAGGCTTCGGCCGGACGTCGTTCCAGCCCGCCGCCTCCACCGCCGCCCGCGCCCGAAAAACGATATAAAGCTACCATGCGGGTTAAACACCCCACTTATGGCGAGGGCACCGTTCTGGAAAGCCGCATTGAAGACGGCGATGAAACGGTGGACGTACATTTTAAAACGGTGGGGTTTAAACGCCTGATAGCTTCTCTGGCTAAACTTGAAATTGTTGAGTAAATGGACGAGAAGACCTTACAACTGCTCGAATTTAATAAGGTACGCGACAGGCTGGCCGCTTATGCCGCTTTTAGCGCCTCGGCGGCGCTGGCGCGCGATCTGCACCCGCTGACCGATGTTAAAAACATTCAAGAGCGCCAGGCAATCACCAGTGAGGCGCGCCTCTTATTAAGTATTAATGACAGCATCGGGTTGGGCGGCGCGCGTGATATTCGCCCGCAGGTCGACCTGGCCGCTCACGGCGGCGTGCTCTCGGCCAGCGAGCTGCTGGATGTAAAAAACACACTCGGTTCGGCGCGCGACCTGAGCCGCAGTTTTGAACGGCAAAAAGAAACCTACCCCAATCTGTCGGCCATCATCGAACGGCTGCAACCTCCACCCGGCATGGTGGACGCGATTTCGCATGCCATCTCGGAACGCGGCGATGTGCTTGATTCGGCTTCGGACCGCCTGGCCAATATTCGCCGTGAACTTAAAACCTCGCACGAACGCCTTTTATCGCGCCTGGAACGCCTGATTAACGATCCCAACACCGCGCCGATGATGCAGGAAGGCATCATCACCCAGCGCAACGGCCGTTATGTCATTCCACTGCGCGCCGAATTTAAAGGGCGCATTCGTTCCATTGTGCACGATCAATCTTCATCAGGCGCAACCCTTTTTATCGAACCGCTGGCCGTGGTGGAAATGAATAACCAGTGGCATGAACTGCAACTGGCTGAGCGCGACGAAGAACGCCGTATTCTGGCCGAATTATCCGGACAGGTGGGCATGCAGGCCGGCGCGCTGACCGAACTGGTGAACGCCCTGGCCGATTTTGACCTGGCTTTAATGTGCGCCCGTTACGCCGACGATCTGCACGCCGTGGAACCGATTTTACAGGCCATCGGCAACGGCAAAGATAAACACCCCGGCTCGGTTTTACGCCTGTTGGAAGCGCGTCACCCGCTACTCGACCCGCAAAAGGTGCAGTCGATTGATGTCGATCTTGACCCGCAAACCTACGCCGTGATCATCACCGGTCCCAATACGGGCGGTAAAACCGTGACTCTCAAAACAGTCGGGCTGTTATGTCTGATGGCGCAATGCGGTTTGCATATTCCGGCGCAGTCGGGTTCGGTTTTAAGCGTTTTTCATAACATTTACGCCGATATCGGCGATGAACAATCCATTGAACAATCCCTTTCCACTTTTTCGGGGCATATCACCAATATCATTCGCATTTTGCGCCGCGTGGATCGTTACAAACTGGTCTTGTTGGATGAACTGGGCGCCGGAACAGACCCGCAGGAAGGCGCAGCCCTGGCGCGCGCCATTGTGGATTACCTGGTGGAACATTCGATTACCTGCCTGGTTGCCACCCATTATCCCGAATTAAAAACGTATGCTCACAGCAAGGCGGGTGTCACCAATGCCAGCATGGAGTTTAACCTAAAAACCTTGCTGCCCACCTATCGCCTGACCATCGGCCTGCCGGGGCGTTCCAATGCGCTGTTAATTGCGCAGCGCCTGGGGCTGCCGGATGATGTCATTCAATCGGCGCGCGGTACCCTGGACCCCAATGAACTAAAAGCCGATGACATGCTCGATGAGATTCATCGCCAGCGCCTTCTGGCGCGCCGTGCCCGGGGCGATGCCGACCGCGCACATTACCAGGCCGAAAAACTGCGCAAGGAACTGGAAATCAAGCTTGAAAAGCTGGAAGAAGAAAAATTGACCATTCTTGAACAGGCCCGTCAGCAGGCTCAGGAACGGATCGAGATTTTGGAAGAAGAGCTTAACGAAATGCGCCGCGCCATGCAGCGGGCACACCTGCCGTTGAGCGAGTTAAAACCGGTGCTGGAACAGGCCGAAGCATTAAAAAATGAGGTCGAAAAACCGGTTGTGCGCCGCCGTTCACCCAAACAGCAGCGCTCTGTTTTGCAGCCCCTGCGCGTGGGACAAAAAATTCGGGTGCGCTCTCTTAAAACTGAAGCTGTGATTACCGCTCTGGATGATGAATCGGTAGAAGTGCAGATTGGCGGTTTGCGGATGCGCACCGGCGTTGAAGACATTCAAAGACATTCCGACCCGGAAGAGGAAACACCCCCAACCCCCGCATCCACGCCGTCACGCCCGGCGGGGGCTTCAACGGCACGCCCGGCGGCTGCCAGAACCACCGGTGTAACCGCCAGCCCGGGCATCGAGCTTGACCTGCGCGGCCAGCGCGCCGAAGAAGCGCTTGAGCTTCTGGAACGTCATCTTGAGTCGGCTTATGTTGCGGGTTTACCTTTTGTGCGGGTTATTCACGGCAAAGGCACCGGCAAATTACGCCAGGCTGTGCGTGATGCCGTACGCCTTTCGGGGCATGTTTCGCGCTGGGAAAACGGCCATGATAACGAGGGCGGCGACGGCGTTACCGTTGTTTTTATTTCTGAATAAAATCTTAATCAGAGCATAGAATAAATAAAAAGGATGCCAGTGTTGACTTCCCCTAACACTCACATCCTTTTTAGCACATACCCCTGTCTTTGTGCCCAAAATTTTATTTTGTTATTACGGTTTTATTATATCCCTATAACGTGTACAAAGTGTGTACATCGCATTATCTTTTTAGTTGTTTTATAACATTCAGATAAAATGCTTCAAAATCGTCTTTTACGCTTTCAATATCCAGATTCTCACGCATCCCATCGAATATGGACTGTATCTTTTTTTGAATATTATCATCATGAATTTCCTGTAAGTGGTTTATTTGATTGGTTAACAACAATGATTGAAGCTTTAACCAGGGAGTATTTAACAAATCACCCTGGTCATAAACCACCTGCATTAACCGGCGAGCAACCTGAGGATCCCCTTTGTTCAGAGCAATCAGGCCATAAAAATAATAAACGATGGCCATCTGCTGCTGAAGCCCGCGCGGGCCAAGTTTTTCGGATATTTCTTCGAGCATATGTAAAGCGTCCTGATGATTATTTCTCAAACTTAATAAAAACGCCTTAAATGTGCGCGCGGTTAAATAGAAGCCGGTTAATTCGTTTTCCATGGCCTCCTGCATGGATAAATCGATGTATTTTTCCCCCTCGTCCAACTGTCCCAGTTCAATCAAAACCAGAGCATAATCCAGCCAGGTTTCAATACGATAATAGGGCCTTAACGAAGGAATTAATGTTATAGCCCGGCGGCTTTCAACCAATGCCCTGTCAAGATTACCCAGGGAACGGAACAAAAAACTGCGCAGATTATAAACGCGCGTGATTGTTTCAGGGGCGCAATCGGCATTATATAAACGATGTACACTTTCCAACATTTTCCAACAGTCCCCCAGGTCGCCGTGAATCATATATGCCTGGGCGGCAACACTCATGGCAGAAACAACCAGGTTGTTTTCCTGAAAAGCCATGCTGGAACTGACTGACTGGTGGGCAGCCAGAGACGCAGCCTGTCCATCTCCCAATTGGCACAGGATCTCTACCAGAGTAATCTGAGCCTTGGCAACCCCGCGAAAATCAAACACCATCTCCAGGCGATCCAATGCCCTTTCAACCAGCACCCGCCCTTTTTGCGGCAGACCGCTGTAAATGGATAGTTGGGCCAGTTCATTTTCAATATAACCCAGAGCGCGGTCCACACCCTCCGATGTCGGACGGTTGCGCAAAGTTTCTTCAGCCAGTTGTTGCCCTTTTTCAAGTACCGCCCGGCACTCTGCCAGTAAATTTAATCGTTTTTTCAGGCAAGCTTCCTGAAGCATGGCGTGTAAAATAACCCGGGTAATGCCGGTATGGTTTAAATGGCGAATGGCATCCTGGACCATTTTCAGCGCCTGGTTCATATCCTTACGGGATTCGGCAATTTTTGACGAGAAATTTAATGCGCCGCCCATTAATAAATGGCTCTGGCGCTGCTGCGCCAGCAGGGTAAGCACCTGGCTTATTTTTTCAAACATCTTCATGTCGCCCAGTTGATAACATGTGTCGCCGTAAAGGGCATATAAACCAATAATCTGTTCATCGTTAAACAAATCGATATGGCGGGTTACCAGGTTTTGGGCGGCTTTACAGGCTGCCAACACCTCGGTGGGAACTGAAATATGCTGCATGTATTCAGCCGATTTCATCCAGAATTCAAACGCTTTTATATAATTTCCCCCGGCTTCAAAATGCTGGGCCAGAACGGCCGGCTGGGCGATGCGTTTTCCGCTGTGCAGTTCGAGATAACGCGCCACATTTTGATTGATTAACTGTTTGCGGGCATCGCTTAACTCATTTAACAGGATTGAACGCAGGCGCGAATAGGTAAAAGTGTAACCGCCGATGGCATCATATTTTGAAACCGAACGAATTAATCGCAGCCTTTCAAGCTGTTCAAAAGCGTTAACCACATCTTCTTTTTTAAGCCCCGCCGCTTCACTGACGCTGTCCAGGGTAAACTGACTGCCAATTACGGCGGCGGCGTTTAACACCACGCGCAGTTGGTGATCCAGACCGCTCAAATGCGAACGCAGCAAATTGTTTACATTGGAAGGAATATTTAAATCTTCCGGTATCTCGGAAAGAGCCAGGCCGGGATATTTATCAACGTACCATCTTAATGTCTCCATCAAAACAAAGGGATTGCCGCCCGATTCACGGGTTAATTTACGCGCGCTCTCGCTGGAAACATAAGTCCCCATCATATTTTTAACCAGCAGGCTGACTTCCGATTCATCCAACGGCTCCAGAGTGATCACTTCACAAAAATTATTATCCTGATCCTGTTTGACGCGTAATGTACCCTGCTCGGCCAGTTCGTAGGACGCGGAAAAGTTTTGCACGGTTTTTATAAAGGCGGTTAATGCCGGTCTTTTTTCAGCCGGCACGGCGGTTAAAATCAGGAATCCGTTTTTAGCAAAGAACTTCTTTTGTAACAAATATTTTAAGGCGTTCAGACTGGATTCATCGCACCATTGGGCATTATCGATAAAAATAAACAGACGTTCCGACGCGCCGGTTGCCAGCAGCACTTGATGAATGGCTTCATAAATCAAAACCGGGGCCGCGCTCACAATTTCACTGCTGCTTATCTGGCGATTGGACTGCATGAATAAACCGGGAATGAAATAATTTAATTGCGCCAGTGAATAAGAATCAACCCGCTGCCATTCTTCGGGGGTAATGAACTGTTTTAACATATCCACCAGAGGTTGAAACGGCAGTGTTTTTTCCATTTGATGACAGGTGGCCACCATCAGGCGCGGAGCAGGGCTGAGGGATTGATAAAACTCATGCACCAGGCGCGTTTTACCCTGCCCCGATTCTCCCCATAATATAACGCCGCCTTTATTCTGATAAAAATTTTTAAGCAGGTTTAATTCTTTATAACGTCCTACAAAAGGCGACTGGAGCGAAAATGATTTGCCCCAGGCGACAGAATCTTCGGTGGAAGAGGTGGAAAACTGGTTTAAGATTTCATCACATAAATCTTCCAATTCGGGCAGCATTTCATCCATGTTTTCTTCGAATCGTTTTTTGAGCAGGGCGGCGATATTTAACGCCTCGCTGATACGTCCCAGTTTTTTTAACGCGCCCAAAAACAAAAGCGCTTCCTCTTCGTTGGAAAACTGGTTTAATTCCAGGGCCATGTGCAGCCAGCGCGCCCCCGATTCGTAATCGCCAATTGCCAGGGCGTGCAGCGCCAGATGATTAATTAATGTCTCACGCATATTTTCCAGGCGCGAATCCATATAGGTCTGCCAGTTTTCCAACTCGCTGCTGCCCATTAACTCGGCATTTTGCAAAAAGATGCTGCTGCCCTGCCACAATGAAACGGCCTGTGTCATCAATCGCACGGTTTCGGCAGGCAAAGCCTGGCCCATGCGGTGTTGTTTAACGCTGTTTTCAACTTTTTGGTAAAGATTTTGAAAGAGGATAACGTCTGACTCAACCCGTTTAAAATCAAGTCCCACCTGATCATTAAACGTCATTAAAATATCGGGTTCGGGCAATGCCTCGCGCAGCAGAGATAAAAGTTTGCGAATGCGGCGGCGTTCGGTGGCTTCATCCAGATCTTCGTCGTCTTCGATAAACTTCATCATCAAGTCGGATCGTCCGACCAGGTTTTCGTGAGCGGCCAGGTATAACAATAAGGAACGAATCTGGCGCCGTTTAATGGGCAGACGCTGCTCTTCATAAATGATTTCGGGCACACCCAGCAGGCGTACTTTTAATTTAACATCCGACATAGTTAAATTATATAACGTTAGATTGAGAATACCTGTCTTAAACGTGCTTATGGTATACTGTTGAAGTTGTTGACCCAAAATTACGGGATGATTATTTAAAAAATGTCGATTTTATCCGTTTCCAACCTCTCCAAAGCTTACGGCGCTGAAGATATTTTTAATGAACTTTCTTTTAGCATTGCCCAGCGCGCCCGCATTGGTCTGGTCGGCGCCAACGGTGTGGGAAAAACCACCTTGCTGCGCATTTTACTGGGAATTGAAGAAGCCAGCGGCGGCGAAGTGACATGCGCCCGCAACCTGCAAATGGGGTATCTGCCGCAGCAAGCCGAATTTGATTCCAGCTTAAACCTGTGGGATGAATGCCTGGGGGCTTTTAAACCCCTGCTGGCACGCCAGCGTGAGCTGGAAGCGCTTGAACATCAAATGAGTCAGTCCGGCCAATCTGCCGATATTCTGGAAAATTATGGCCGTTTACAGCACGAATTTGAACTTTTGGGCGGTTATACCTATGAAAGCCGCATTCGCCAGACTCTTTCGGGCCTGGGATTCAGCGGCGACGATCATAAACGGCCCATCCGCCAGCTTTCGGGCGGCCAACGCACCCGCGCCCGGTTGGCGCGCCTGTTGTTAACCAGCCCGGATATGCTGCTTTTGGATGAACCAACCAACCATCTGGATATTGAAGCCATTGAATGGCTGGAAAGTTATCTGCGTGACTGGCCGGGAGCCGCATTAATCATTTCGCATGACCGTTATTTTCTCAACCAGGTGGCCGATTATATCTGGGAGATGACCCCTGCCCTGGAAACCTATCGCGGTAATTACAGCGCCTATATTCAACAGCGCCAGGAACGATACCAACGCCGCCTGGAAGAGTTTCAGTCACAGCAGGAATTTATTGAAAAAGAAGAAGAATATATCCGGCGCAACATTGCCGGTCAAAATACACGTCAGGCGCAGGGCCGACGCAAACGCCTGGAGCGCCTTCTGGAAGAAGCGCGCCTCACCCCTCCGCCGCAATCGCGCCGCCTGCACCTCAGCCTGAAACCCGCCAGCCGCTCCGGCGATCTGGTGTTACGCACCCACGATTTAAATATCGGTTACGCCGATGATCAAAAAGTGCTCTTTCAGGTGCCCGACCTGACTCTTATCCGCGGTGAATGCGCCGCCATCATTGGCCCCAACGGCGCCGGAAAAACAACCCTGCTTAAGACTCTGCTGGGGCAAATTCCTGCTTTGCAGGGCGAAGCCGTTCTGGGCGCCAGTTTAAAAATCGCCTATTTTGCGCAGGCGCACGAAGATTTACATCTCCAGTGGACACTGATGGAAGAAATTCAGGCCGCTTCACCCGGCATGCTGCCGGCGGCGGCGCGCGATTACCTGGCGAAATTCCTTTTCAGCGGGGATGATGTTTTTAAGAAAATTGAAGTATTATCCGGCGGCGAACGCGGACGCCTGGCGCTGGCCTGCCTGGCTTTGCAGGGCGCCAATCTGCTGCTGTTGGACGAACCCACCAATCACCTTGACCTGCCTTCCCAGGAAGTGCTGCAAGCCATTCTGGCCGATTTTGGCGGCACCATTTTGCTGGTTTCACACGATCGATACCTGATTGATTCACTGGGCACCCAGATATGGGAGGTTGAACCGGAAGCCGCACGCCTGAGCGTATTTAATGGCACTTATAGTGAATATAAAGCCGCACGTCAGGCAGCTGCCGAAGCGGCGCCTGTTTCGGTGAGTATGGTGCAAAGTGCTTCGGCAACACCGCTTACTACCGGCGCAGGCGCTAAAAATGGCGGTTTGAGTAAAAACGAGCAGTACCGCCGCCAGTTGGCACTGGAAGCGTTGGAAAAAGAAATCTCAGCCCTTGAAGATGAGCTTAAAAAAGTAAGCGCCGAGCTTGAAAACCCGCCCGGCGACTTTAATTATGTTGAAACACTCGGTCAAAAATATTTACAGTTACAAAGCGACCTGGAAGCGCGGTACGCCGACTGGGAAAAATTAAACTAAAGCCTGCATGGCCAGTGCAATTGACCCCAGCACCCCGGCCTGATTGCCCAATGCCGGTGGAACGATATAATCGTCAATAAACTCCATAATGACAGGTGATTGCACATATCCGTTTAACATACTCTGCACTTCGCGGCGCACCAGCGGGAAGAGCTGTTCCTGCTGCATCACACCGCCGCCCAGCACAATACGCTGCGGTGACAGAGTCAACACCATGTTGCTGACAGACTGCGCAATATAGGATGCTTCAAGCGCCCAGGCGGGATGATCCAGCGGCAGGGTTTCAGCTTTTTGTCCCCAGCGTTTATTCATAGCCGGGCCGGATGCCAACCCTTCAAAACAATCGCCATGATACGGGCAAAAACCTTCAAACGGGTCGCGCTGCGGGTCGCGTTTCATCACCATATGCCCGCCTTCGGGATGGGTCAGACCGTGCACCAGGCCGCCGTTGGCGCGCACACCCATGCCGATGCCGGTGCCAATCGTATAATAAATAAAGGGGTCTTTACCCTGGCCTGCGCCCCAGGTAAATTCGCCCAGTGCAGCCGCATTCACATCGGTGTCGATGATCACCGGCAGTTTGAGTTCTTCTTTTAAGCGTCCAATTAAATCGGTTTGCTGCCAGCCGGGTTTGGGGGTGGTAGTGATGTAACCGTAAGTGGGGGAAGCCGGGTTAAGATCCAGCGGACCAAACGAACCGATGCCCAATGCCAGCAGTTGGTGGCTTTTCATCTGTTCGTTAAAAAATGCCAGCATCCTGCCGATGGTCTCAGCCGGTGTGGTGGTGGGGAAGCGCGTTTCGGCAATAATTTCATCCGGCCCGCCGGCCACCATACAGACCATTTTTGTACCACCCGCTTCGATTGCACCATATAATTTCATACGGACCTCCCAAATTTCAACCCATGATAATTGATTTTAACACATTCATTATTGCACTGTGACCGGCGCCGGGGCGGGTTCATCGCCGCGATAACGCGCCAACTGCGGAAACCGGGCAAACAAAAACAACACCCCCAGAATGCAGCCCACCCCGCCTGAAATAATGGCAAAGGGCACACCCAGTAACTGGGCCACCAGACCGGCTTCAATTTCACCCAACTGTGGGCCGCCCATAAAAAAGATCTGGTTGACGCTGACCATGCGCCCGCGAATATAATCGGGAGTCTGCAACTGGCGAATGGTGTTACGAATGATGGTGCTGACGGCGTCGCCGGCGCCCATCAACAATAAGGCCAGCATGGCCAGACCAAACACATTAACCACACCGAATAAAATGGTAGCCAGGCCAAAAACGATCACGGAAACCATCAACAAAAGGCCCTGTTTGTGAATTTTTTCGCGCTGTGAGAAAAACAATCCCACCAGCAGCGAACCGATCGGTTGAGCGGATGATAACCAGCCATATTCAATTTCGCCTACGTGTAATACGTCTCGCGCCACAAAGGGCAGCAGGGTATTGGCCGATGAAAAGAAGGTGGCAATAAAATCAAGCAGCATGGATGAGAGAATCACCGGACGGCTGAAGATAAACGAAAAACCCTCTTTAATCGAGCCCAGGTTGGCGCGCAAACCGCCCTCCGCAAGCACAGGTTTCTGCGCAATATGCCCCATCATCATCAGGGCAATTAACACCACAGCCACCGTGGCGGCGTTGATGAAATAAACATACTGCATACCCAGAAAGCCGATGACCATGCCGCCCAGGCCGGGGCCCAGGATGGCGCCGGCGTTATAGGCAATCGATTGCAGGCTGAAGGCATTGGGCAGCACTTCCTGAGGCACCAGGTTGGGTGTTAATGACTGGCGGGCGGGTAAATCAAACACCTGGGCCAGCGCCTGAACGGCAGTTAATGCATAAATTTCCCAGATATCAATGATTTGCATGACGGTTAAGAGACCCAGCAGCATGGCCGCCAGAAAAGTGACCATCTGGGTGACAAACATGATCTGGCGGCGGTTATAACGGTCGGCTACCAGACCGGCAAAAGGCGATAATAAAATAATCGGCAAAACACGCACCAGGCCAATGCCGCTGACCACCAGCGGCAAATTGCTGAGCAGGCGCATATGCCATAACAAAGCGGCCAGTTGCATTTGCGAACCGGCCACCGAAACCAGTAAACCCAACCATAAAAGTGAAAAGTTGCGATAACGTAAAGCAGGCGGTATTTTTAACATACAAAAAACTTTTTATGTACCCCAATCGCGTAAATATAAAAAGTCGTAACCAATTGTGCGGTTGCTTAATTTGGCCACCGGCGGCAAAATGCGTTTAAATTGGTTGCGTTGAATCCGATTCACCACGGCTTTGACAAAAGCCGGGTCAAAACCGGCGGCCACGCACTCATCGGGCGTGTAACGCTGATCTACCAAAAGATAAAGTAATTTATCCACCTCGGCGTATGTAAAACCCAATTCGCCTTCATCGGTCTGCCCACTCCACAGGTCGGCCGAAGGTGGTTTATCCATCACGCTGGCGGGCACACCCAAATCGCGCGAGAGCTGGCGAATCTGGGTTTTATACAGGTCGCCCAGCGGGTTGAGGGCGCAAGCCGAATCGCCAAAGAGCGTCGAATAACCCAACAGAATTTCGGTTTTATTACTGGTGCCTACCACCAGGCCGCTAAAAGCCGAAGATTGATCGTAAAGTACAATCATGCGGCAGCGCGCCATGATGTTGCCGCGGCGCATCGAGCTCATGTTTGTTTCACGATTGATCAACGGG
>JAJTBH010000104.1 GCA_021287005.1 Anaerolineae bacterium | reverse complement strand
GCATGAAATGCATACTTTGTTTTTAGATACAAAGGCATACCATCTTGAAATTTTTCAGTTCTTACAACAACTTGATATTTTGTGCTATCGGGAGGAAGATTCGCTATATCTCCCTGAATTATCATTGTTTCCCAACCGACACCGCCTAACCTCCCATCAGCTTTACGTTTATATGTTTCATCGCAAATAACAATAACTTTTTGGGCAAGCGAAAGTTCATTGCACATCCATTGGGGCAAGTCCATTCCCCTGCGAAGATGAAACTTGTCCAACCGAGCCTGAACACCATTGTCAATTAAGAACAATGCTAAGTTCTTAACCCATTCAATAGATTCTTCCGAAGTTGATGTGTGGCTAATAAAAACACGTATTGAATTTTTAGGTTTTTCGATTAATGTTCCTCGACTACTACGTAAGCGATTAAAAACATCTTGGTTTAAAACGTAAATAAATAGAGTTGCATTTTCGTGAGCAGAATTAACAAAACCTTTTGTTAAAGCAGAAACAACTGACTCGCTCTGAAGTCCCCCAGCACCCGCCCCTAACAAGGGGGCGGAAATGATACGCACGGATGGCTCTTTCTTCGTGAATTCGCCAAGAGCAATTCCGATTTTCTCTATAGCGTTTGTTGAAGATGTCATGGATAAAACCGATGCGGCAAATGCAACGTATTGGGCAATATTCTCACCACCTTCAAATGGTAATATTTCAACTTGCCCAAGTTCCATACCTGCTAAAGGGTGTGGTATTGAATAAAGACTTAACGATCGAGCGACAAATCCAGTTATTGTCCCACTTGTTGAACAAGGCAAAACTATTAAGTCTGATACACCATCAAATAAATTGCCAAGTCTGATTTTTATAGTCGGAGTCATAATTTTTCTTATGGATAGATAGAAAGATACACCTATTTATTAATTATAACGAGTTTGTAATACATTGTAATTACTCATGACAATACTGCAAATTATTCTCAAAAAGAGAATATCAAATATTATTTTAGAGTTAATAATTCTGATCAAAAAATCCCCCCAAAACTAAAAATCTCAACCTGATTAAACGCGAGATATTCTCTTTTACAAAAAATGCCTCTCAGCTTAAGTTAGTAGTTGGGTAAATAACTGACCCATCGTTTACCCATCTTTACTCTCCAGCTTCTAGATTTGCAAAATTATCCTCATTTTTCACTGTACCAATCTTTATCATAAATACCAATCTTATGGTTTTCGATAATATGTGACAATTACAAAAAGGAAAGTTCCCCCCGATGAATTTAATTGTCGATATAGAGGTTGACATGGATTATCCAAATGGTCATATTTTTTCGGAAAACCACTAAAATAATATTTCTTATCTACAGTTTTTTGCATCATGCAAAACGGCAAGGTGGAACTCGCCCCACTTTTGTCCGGAGCACACAATATTAGGCATTTTTTGGTTTTTGGCGCTCCACTCTATCTTAACTAAACATATTCAAATAATTTTATACTTGCTGAGAAGGCTCGAAATGACTTGTCGATTCTCAGAAAAAGCATCCCAGACTGAAATGCACCATTGATGAATCATTTTATCGCGCTCGGGGCCTGCCGGTGTAGCTAAAACATTGGCAACAGTAATTACCCCTCGATCTGCAGGTAATGATAAAACTGGCCACTGCTGCTTTTCCTGTCCCATTTTCATGTGTGCCAACTGGACCTGCCTGCCGCTAAACTGTTTCTCGACATGCAAATAAAGACCGGCGAGTGCAAAAGTCAACTTGATCGGTTTGGTGTTCTTATCCGCAGTCTGCGCCGCAAATGCATCGACAACATGCTGATGAATAAATGATGAGTCGCTGTGAGCGAGTGTGTAACAACAAAGTTCGTTGTAGGTGTCTTGATTGGTATTCATAATAATTTTCGTAAAAAATGAAAATGCCGCACACAAAACGTCCCACTCGTCAGGGGCACGTTTTGTTAGCCCGTTTTTTTGACGCTAAGGACTTTTGTCTAATTTAGAAAACATCACCTGTTCAACTTGCATGTCTTTGCCTTATCATCAACATCAATTTTCATTCTTCTTGAAGCCGCCTTAAAAATCAAACGATAACCGTTTATTTTTTAAGGTTACTGCTCCTGTTTTGCAGCAAATTCTTGACATAAAGAATCCGTCGTTCATTTATTATTGAGTTGTTCCGCCAACCCGATGAGAAGGCCTTCGGGACCGCGGATATAACAAAGCCGGTACGAATCCTCATACTGAACCACTTCACCGACGAGCTGTGCGCCGTGTTTGTAAAGCCTGGCAAGCAGTTCGTCAATATCCTCCACAGCGAACATCACGCGCAAGTAACCGAGCGCGTTTACCGGGGCGTTGCGATGATCAGCGACCACCGGCGGGGTGAGGAAGCGAGAGAGCTCGAGCCGGCTGTGTCCATCCGGGGTAAGCATCATGGCAATCTCCACACGCTGGTTGCCCAATCCGGACGCGCCCGGCCCATTCTCCTTCAACTGTGGTGCGCCCTTCGAGCTCCAGGCCAAGCTCGATGAAAAAAGTGATGGCCTCCTCAAGGTCTTCAACCACGATGCCAACATTGTCCATTCGTAGTAAATTATTTTTCGCCATAATTTTATCTCCTTAAAAATCAAGGGGTTTAATTTCCAATAAAACTTTCTTTAATAAAGTTTACACCCAGGCATCCCCGTTATAAAGCTGCCCCGGCTATTAATTATACTGACTCGTCAAATACTGCGTTCACGCCGGGGTGTTGCTCCAAACAACCCGGTGTGCAGTCCCGGAATTAATATTTCAAAAATAGTCGAATAATAAAAACCTCCGGTGAGGGAGGTTTGTTAGCCGATAGTAAAATCGCTGTTTGACGATCTTGATTCTCCCATGTCCGGGTTTACAAATTAATCCTCATCTCCATCGCCCCCATCCTTATCATGAATACCAGGCTTTCGTTTATAAATAATAACCGTAAAAAAAGCTCCCCGGCCGAATTTAATTGTCGATTGAGCAATTTACATTGATTATGCAAATGCTGGCATGCCTTAAAATGTCAATTTCACCCGTCAGGGCCACACCTTGTCGGGCGTTTTTATTACGCAAGACTGGATGGTTCATCTTTTGCCCCCATAATCAGAAGCCACAAAGTCAGCCCAAATTCCCCAATAAAACCAAGCGTGGCACTTATGTAAAATATTAAATCATAGGTCGGGAACAGGAAAAATTGAAAAGGATACATAAGCCAGCCAAAACACTCTATGATCAATATGACGCCTAAAAATTTGGGAAGGTAACCGGACTTTAAAACCAGGTAACCAAGAGGGAAGAGCCAGGCGGCATAAAAGAACTGGGCAATCATAAAGCCGTTTTTATACAGGTACAGAAAAAACATCGCTAGAGACTGCAATTGATTGACCTGGAACGCTTTTAAGTAATCAGCGCCGCTCAAAAGCAGCACAACAGAAAACAGATTAAGCATATTAATACACTGTACAGCGACACCCCCCAGGTTTAATAACAAAAAAAGTAAAGCGATGTTTTTATTGACCGGTTTTAATAACACGTATAAAGCCCAGGCCGCCAAAAGGAAAAAAACACCGGCAAGGACATCACTCACAAAACCAATGCGGAAGAATCCCTCAGAAGCCAGAATATTATTGGCTGTTGTGATGGCGTCTCCGAATACGATAAGTTTAGTGCGGGATGCATCTGCAAATATTGTGGCCAGCATGTATAAAAAATACAGAAAACCGGCTATTCTTGCGATCTTTTTATTTGTATTCATTTCTTTCCTCTGAATGGAGAATGTCACCCGATATACGCATCAGGCTGCATCATGCAGTCTTGTGTATAGATAACCAATAACAATTCCAAGAAAGAGAAATCTTGGCAGGTCGAGCATTAGACCAATGATGGGGTAATATAAGATATCTCTCTGTCCAAAAAAACTTTGGGGAACCAGGGTCAGGGCTGTGGCAATGAGCAGGGCAATGAGGCTTAATATCAAAGATTTTAGGATCGAATTTTGGGTTGAAATTTTGTCAAAAAAATACAACAAACAATAACTGACGCAGAATCCGATCGTCAAACCGGCAGGCAAAGAAGCAACCCAGACCGTTTGAATATTTGCTTTTGAAAAGGCGCTTCTATACTCCGCTGCGATGGGAAGCAGGGAAACCGCGATGGTACTTGCCCAGAAGACTGCTCCTCCCCCAATCGTAAGTATGAACAAATTAAGGAGCCCTGTCTTTTTTGCGGTCTTATTGCCTGTGTTCATTCTTTTCCCTCTTTTGGACGACACAAAACCTGGATTTTGGATTTGTAAAAAACAGCATCGTTTTTAAAATTCAAACACCTGATTATTAATTATACAGACTTATGATACGCTGCAATGATGATTACTGACCTGATTGAATTATTCCTCTTCAACATCCAAAAAATCCATCATCCACTGTAAAACTCATCCATGTTTTTCCTCTTTTTTCTCAACTTAATATCATTTATAAGTGAATTCATCCGCCTCATTTTGAAAATGGGTACTTTCAAAATGAGGCGGATAAAAAGAGCCTTTCACGCACAGCATGGAGAATGCCCGATTTATCAAAGTTCCGGCTTCGGCAGGCTCAGCCAACGTTAATTAGCTCACATCAGCAGCCTAAATTTGCATCCATACCTGCCCGATAAACGCTGTGTGGTATTGGCAGGTTGCGCAAGATTATTCAAAATTTGATAATCACCGGCAGATCATATGATCTACCATATTCCCGGGAGCAGTTTTTTGGTTCGACTTGCATATTCTTGATATGTTTCGCCAAAATAACGCAGTAATACCCTTTCCTCAACCTGGATGCGATATAAAATGCCCGCAAGCGGCAGTACCGTCAACGCCATCAGACTGACCCAATTCCCCAAAATCAACCCTATGCCCAATAATGATGCCAAATGCCCGAGATATGCGGGGTGCCGTATGATTTTATAAATTCCCGTCTCGATGATCTCCTGTTTTTCAACAATTGACACTTTAACGGTGAATTGCTTCTTCAGCGTAAAAACGGCGATAAGCCTGATTGTTACTCCGAATGCGATAAATAAACACCCCAGGTAAGCCAACAGCGGAAACAGGGAGGAAAGACTCCCAAACCCTGTGTCAAAAATTAATTGTTTCTGTATCAGGTATGCCAACAAAATTGTGGGGATGGTTGAAAACCAGACAACGAAGTGGCTAAACTTGTCTGACGACCCGGATAAGTCTTTTGATCGATTCTTAAAACCGATCAAATTGATTGCAATCTCGCTGAAGCACCAAATGGCAAACAAAATGATTATTAAATAATTTAAAATTTGCATGTTTTTTCAACAGACAGGTATGTTCGTTTATACACGTATCGTTTAGTGGTCTTATTATCTTCATTTTACATCAGGTCCCGTATTACCCCCATCATAAATGAAGGGGGCTGTTTCGGGCTGTGTAATTACGTCGGAGAAAATGTTTGTTTCGTTTTTTTGCCAAAACACGCAGCGCGTTTGAAATGAATCCGAAGATCTGGTGCACCGGGATAGATCACACCGCGGGAATTTCCTGCTCCCGGGGCAACGGTATCACCAGGCGGAATTTTCCCCCTTCCGATTGGCGGGGCGGCTCGCTGGCGCGTTCCAGACTGACAAAATTAAGTCCATACCCTTTCAACACCTCGCTTAAAGCGGCATAAAGGGTCTGCCACTGATCATTTTGCTGAGCCTGGTTATATGTCGCCTGATAACTCAGGCGGATACGCAGTGTGTCGGGTGAGGTCTGCACGACCTGAAATAATTCGATTCCAGGCATATGATCAATCAGGGTGACGAACAGCAGCGGCGGAACGCTTACATGCTCGCCGTTCGGCTTAACAAACACAAGCGCATCGGCGGCGCGGCCCTGAACCCGAATGGCCGTTCGCGGGTTGCCGCAGGGGCAAACATCGGGTTTAACCAGGATGCTGTCACCCAGATCGTACCGGATAATGGGTTGTATCTTGTTTACCAGATTGGTAACCAGTACCGAATGTGACATCACCCCCGCCGGAACGGGTCGGTATTCAGCATCCACCGGCTCCAGAATGACCACATCACTATTGACGTGATACCACCCCTGTTTACAAAGCGAGCTGGCAAACGGATTTTCAGTGGAGCCGTACATCTGGTATGGCCGGAGGTTAAAAACCTTACCGATTTTTTGGAACTCAACCTCGCTTAATTTTTCACTCATCACCTCGATAAAAAGTGGATGGATGTGCAGGCGTCCCAATTCCTGTTGGCCGGCGAGCAATGCCACCATGCTGGCGTACCCCATGATTAAGGTCGGTTGAAACCGGTTGAGCTGCTTAACCAGTTCATCAATGGGCATATGAACAGAAAAAGCTCTGACCCGGTCTTTCCAAAAAGGGCTGCTATTTTGCATATAATGAATGCCGGATAAAAAGCCAAAATGTGCCCCGGTGGCCGTGATGGCTGCCAACCTTATCCCACGCAGACCCAACCGGAGCAGGCCGCTTATGCCCAGCCACGATAATTTAGCCTGCTGGTTAATCTTCGCACTGACGGCCGTTGTGGCTTCATCGGTGATAAAAATGCCCATTTGTCCCGTCGTCCCCGATGTGATCGCCACATGGTATTTGTCCAGGAAGGGCGCGCCGATTAAGCCGGGCTCGTTAATAAACGTTTGTATTTTTTCCAATGTGATTTTTGGGTCCGTGACCCAATCGTCAAACCGCGCCATCAGTTGTTTTTTATTGGTTATGGGCAACTGTCGGATCGATTCAAGCCCATCAGGAAGCCCACGATACAATTCACGATAGAAGGGCGAACTCGTGCGGGCGAACTGAACCAGGTCTGCCAACCGTGCGCGTTGTTGTCTGTTGATCCCGTCCGTTGTATGGGAACTCAGGATGTGTATCTGATTGTCCATGTAATCTACTCTCCGGTTTCTGCGGTTTTTAATAAAAGCAACGTTACGTAGGATATGCATCAGTGTGTTGCATAACTTTTATAATTCTGTTATAGTTCATTCTTAATATTGGAACAATGAGCAAATTTTTAATAATGTTGCATTATGCGACACAGGAGGGTTTATGTTGCCGGAACATACCGATTTACGCATTCAACGGACGCGTATTTTACTTTGCGACACGCTGATTAACCTGATTGCAGAAAAGGGATTTGATGCCATCAGTGTAAAAGATATCGCTGAACGAGCGATGATTAACCGCGCCACTTTTTATCGCCATTTTGAAGACAAATATGCGCTGGTCACCTATATTTTTAAAGAAGCCATCGCGCAGATGTTTAATGAGGTGGGCCCGGCCGGGAAGAATATTGAAATCCTGAGCGATTTTGACGCCGCCGAGGATCTGTCCAGTCCGAAGATGCGCGATGCCGTTGCCACCCTGGCACGTTTTTTTGAATATTTTGCAAAAAACGAGAAATTATACCGGTCGCTGTTGGGAAAAAACGGCAGTCCCTGGTTTTCGGCGCAGATGTGTAATTACCTCTCTGCGATCTGGCTGCAGCGGCTCCAGTCCATCAACCTTCAGCCCAAAAAGAAGTCGGGAACGCCTGCCCTTTCCGCTGAAATGGTGGCTGCATGCCTGGCGCGTTCGGTGGTTGGCATGATCACCTGGTGGCTGGAAAGCGGAAGAAAAGAAACAGCCGAAGAAATGGCAACAGGCTGCCTGTTATTTATTGCCTATGGCTATTATCACGCCCTGACAATTTAAATTGGATGATTTTAAGAACGTCCGGTGCCCTCTTATCACCGCGGCATCAGCGCGAACACCCCCCAGCCCAGGTATTCACGCGTGAAGGTGGCATAACGCCGGGGCTCCGAGGTCAGTTGTTCGCGAACCTCTTTCGCCAGCTCATCATCGGGGTTGGCTTCCAGCCAGCGGCGCATGGTAAGCCATTTGGCCGCCTCGTATCTGTCCCAGCCATTCTGATCGGCCAGAACCATTTCAACAACGTCGCAGCCAAGCTGGTCAAAAGACGTGAGAAGGTCCGGAAGGATGAAAAAGTCGGAAATCGAACCGGCAAGACACCCTCTGGCAACCTCTTCCGCCGGCGGTAACTGCCGCCAGTACGGCTCGCCGATGAGAATGATTCCCCCGGGGCGCAGGCTTTGCGCCAGAAGCTCAATCGTGCCGGCCACTCCCCCGGCGATCCAGGTGGCGCCGCCGCAGGCTGCCACATTCACCTTCTCGTCAGAGACATAACCGGCAGCATCGCCGTGAATGAACTTGACTCGATCGGCAACGCCAAGCTCTTCGGCACGGCGTTTTGCTTGTTCAGTGAACAACCGGCTCATGTCGATGCCGGTGCCGGTGATGCCATGATCGCGCGCCCAGGTACACAGCATCTCCCCCGAACCGCTGCCAAGGTCGAGCACCCGGAATCCCGATTCCAGGCGCAGCGCAGCGCCAAGCGTGGCGAGCTTTTCGGGTGTGATCGGGTTGTGGATGCGGTGAGCACTCTCAGTGATATTAAATATTCGTGGTATGTCCATTACGAAACAACTCCTTACGAATGAATAGATTCAGTCAACTTCCAAATTATATTCCCCAATTAACAACCCTTCTCTGAATGAGCATATTTTAAAAATCCTACTACCTGATATTTTCCATAATTTTAAAAAAAATCCCGGCCGGGTTCTCCATAGACCCTGGATGCTATTTCTTCCTCAGGCAGCAGACCTGCCAGCCTGCGTTTCAATTCAGCTTCGCCGGCCTGGGGGTATAACGAGCGTAACCCTGCCAATGCCAACAAACGGGTCGATTGGTTGAGCTCCGCCAGCATTTGCATTTTACGGGTCGGGCTGGCAGCTCGCCAAAGTTCAATTTGCAGGGCTTCCATTTTGGGGTAGGTATCGGGAAAAAGGGCGCTCATTTATATTTTTTGTTTCATATCTATAGTTTCTTGAACGAGTGGCACCAGTTAATATCACTACGACCTGATGATTTGATATTACACGAAGATGAATGCCTTACAGGTCAAATTGTTTCAGTATTTCACGTGCTTGCGCAGCAACTGCCTCTTTCAACTCGCCAGGCGCAACTATCTCGACTAATCCGGAAAGACCAAAGACGAGCATTTTCGCCTGCACATCAGAATCCATGGAAAGGGCTATTGTCTTCCATCCCCTATCTTCTGCATCGGTTTGCATTTCCCAACGCCCGGGCATTAACGTTTTGATAAACGATATTCTGTCAGGGTGAACCCGCAAGGTGCAGTGATAACCGGATGAAAAATTTTCCAGGTTTTGAGTGTGCGCACGCCAGTAAGTCGGCAGGTCAAAATCGGGACGACGCGTAAACGATCCGTCGAGCAGCTGCATTGAATGAAAACGATTGACGCGATATGTACGCAGCTCCCCGTCGCGCTCGGCGAGTAAATACCAAACACTCGACTTGCAAATCAGGCTATATGGGGCCAGTGTACGCTCTGTTATTTTGCCATCCGAATTCTCATACTGTGCTTTGATCATCCTGTCTTCATAGACAGCCTGTTGAATCTCCTCCCAAAAAGGCGAGATCGAATCCTCGTGCCACCACCAGGTTGGGTCTATCATCAGGCGTTGGCGAATATGATCGGCGGTAGAAAGGTGTGTGCTGGGTAAAGCCGCCAACAGCTTAAGGAAAAGACGTTCTCCGGCATCACCCAAACCCACGTCGCGTAAGGCCTCATTATTATTAGCGACAAAAAGGCTTTGCACTTCCAACGTATTTAAACCCGTAAGCGTGGTGCGATACGCCTCGGCCAGGCTTATCCCCCCTCCATGCCCGCCCTCGCTGTAGACTGGCACGCCGGAAAATGATAAAACATCGATGTCACGCAGGATCGTTCGGCGTGAAACCTCTAGCTCCTCAGCCAGGACTTTGGAAGTCATCTTACCGCGCGTTTGCAACAAAAGAATGATAGATAATAATCGGTCTGCCCTCATGCATATTTCCTTTTTATTGGGTGACACAGGATGTCATCCAATGCTGGTATCTTTAAAATATATCAGAAAACAAAAGGATAAACGCAATGATAGAAACAACAAAAAGTTATTTTGATCTGGCAGATGGCCAATTGTATTACGAAACCGCAGGCAAGGGAACACCGCTTGTTCTGGCGCATGCCGCTTTCCTGGACAGCAGAATGTTCGATGCCATCTGGGAGCAGTTGGCAAAACAGTTCCGCGTGATTCGATACGACATGCGCGGTTTCGGAAAGTCCAGCCCGGTAACGGGTCCGCTTTGCCGGCGTTCCGATCTGGAGCAGTTGCTAAACCACCTGGATATAACTCAAGCACATCTGGTTGGATGTTCCCTCAGCGGAGAGATCTGTCTTGATCTGGCCCTCGAACAGCCGCAGCGTTTCAAATCTTTGACCCTGGTCGATTCAATCCCCAGTGGCTTTCAACTACAAGGAGAACCTCCGCTGCATTTATTGGAAATGTTCGAGGCCTTGCAAAGCGGTAATATAGACCTCGCCAACGAACTTCAAATCCGCATCTGGTTGGACGGCGAACAGCGCGAGGCGAGCCAGGTAAACTCGACTTTACGTAAAATTGCCTTGGAGATGAATCGTATTCCGGTATCGCAAAATACGTCCTTTATCGCTGATATGCAGCCCGTTAACCCGCTTGACCCGCCCGCCGTTACCCGGTTGGAATCCGTAAAATGTCCAACATGGGTCGTTGCCGGTGGCCTCGATAACTCCGAGATCTTGCGCGCTGCTGATGAAATGGTCAAACGGATTCCCGGCGCTCAAAAAACAATTATCGAATCCACCGGGCATGTTCCCAGCTACGAACAACCCGATACATTTGTTAAATTGTTAGTGGATTTTCTGAGCAGAATTAATTAATCCAAGGCACTGCCTTATCTAAAAGCCCATTCATTTTCATTCCCCAAGGACACCCCTGCACTTGCGTGATGGTGCAAGTGCCGAGACGTGTATGATGGACTTTATTGGCGTCGAAGCAATCTCAATTTATACGTTTGAGATTGCTTCGAAAGGCTCCCGACCGGATTCTCTTTTTGGGTTGAACCCACCGGTCATCCGGTGCGTCCGGTTAATTTTTTGAGCCCACCGATGAATAAATACCTTGACAAAACAGAATAAAAGTTCTAATATAAAAACACGTCCGCCTCTTTTAAAATGGTAGAACCCGGAGCTTTGTCTAACGGCATCATAATGGTCAATTTCAAACGGTCGGATGCTCTTAAAATGGGATCATTTGTCGACCCGGTAACAAGATTGTTAACCGAAGTGTCCAAAATATTTAATAATAATATTTTCTGACAGCCTATAATAAAAGATACTCTTAATAAATAAGAAAGGAACATTCATATGAGAAAAATAGTTACTTTTCTTTGGT
>JAJTBH010000103.1 GCA_021287005.1 Anaerolineae bacterium | reverse complement strand
AGTTTTATTATCATGAACTGGATCGGGCACGTTTCAAACTGGGCTATTTCGGCTTTTTTAATGGCCGGTGCCGTGAATTTAAGTGCGATGGTTTTGTCCGTAAAAGCTTTTGGATTAAAATTTACTGCCTACTGGGCGTTGTTTGTTGCGATGGCAATTATCATTTTTACTTTTACGATGGTCTTGATTTTTGGATAATGATGGCATGAAAAATAAATGGTTTTTTGAAGGTCTGGCATTATTTTTCCTGGTGTGGGGTATTTGGATAAAAATCTGGCAATTGTCTGCGCAGTGGTTGTTGCGCTGGAAGTTCATTTCATTGTTAACCTTATCCAGTTTAATCATCTTAATAATATGCATTTCCGTCATGGTCCATAAAGAAATTCCGCGCGGGTTTAAAAATTCAAACCAAAAATTTGGATTATCCATTTTTGTTTTATTGATTCCTTTTATTGCCAGTTTATTGCCGCCACGTCAGAGCCCTTATGTTTTGCCGGGGCAAACGACGCATATTTTGAGCAGCCCTTTAGCGATGATTGAGGCATCCGAAAACTTCCAGCAGGTCATTGAAGTACCGCTGGGAACCCGTTCCTTGTTGGATTGGGTAAAAGTGTTCTCTTCCAACCCTGTGGAAAATTATGAAAATGAGGCGGTGGATATCAGCGGTACGGTCAGCCATGAAGGTTCATTAACCGACGGGCAATTTTATTTAAATCGCTTGACTCTGACCTGCTGTGTTGCCAACCCCGTGGCCGTGGGTTTAACCGTCAACTGGCCGGAAACGAAAGTTTTACCTGAAGGAAGCTGGGTGAGGGTTAAAGGCCGCATCCGCATTCATGGCAGTGGAAGTGAAAAATATCCACAAATTCAGGCCGAGGAGGTTGAATTGATTGCACAACCCGAACAACCTTATTTATTTAATAAATGAAAAAATATTTATCCATCGATACGATCATGCCCGTGATTCTGCTGGTGATGGCAGTAAGCGGGGTAATTCTGGCGGTCATTCTCCAGAACCGCCCGGAAAAAGCTGCTGCCTGTCCGCAAAGTTCTTCGGGGGTTTATGGTCCGATCCAAATTATATTTAACCAGGCCGTTTCACCCGCATCGGTCGAAGGACAATTTTCACTCTCACCGGTTACTGAGGGACATTTTGAATGGAGTCAAAATACGCTTAATTTCTGGCCGAATCGAGCTTTAAATCCGAATCAAACCTATTACCTCAACCTCGCAGGAGGGCAAACTTCATCCGGGAAAACAATTCAAGCCGTTCAAAATTGCCGGATCTCAATCCGGTCGCCCAGGATCATTTTCGAAGATTTTAAGCCGGCCAAAAATGTTCGGCTCAGGCTGACAAGCCTGGATGGAAAATTGGACGTGCCATTGGCGAGTTTTTCAAATGAGATTTTATCGTTTAAGGCCTCAGGCAGTGGAAACTTTGTGGTTCTGGCCGTTGCCAACAACAAAAAAGGCAGCGATATCTGGTTGTTAAGCGCCGATGGCAAAACAAATAAAAAACTGGTGGATTGCGGCGAAAAGCGGTGCGACGCCCCACTCTGGTCTTTTGATGATCTAAAAATAATTTACAGACAACAATCCGTGGCTGATACCCAGGATAAATCTTATACATACTGGCAAATTGATCCATCCGGCATGGAGAATAAACCTTTGTTTGAGCAACCGGTTCTCTCCGGCAGTGTGGTTAGTTTTTCGCCGGATGGAAAAAAACTGGTTATGTATGATGAAACACAGGCCGGAATTCGATTGATTAATTTGGCAACAGGTGAAAATCTTTTATTAAAATCCAATTCGGCGGTTTTGGCCTGGTCACCTGATTCAAACAGGTTGATTTATTTTAATCAGGTGCAGGAACACGAACAAACCTATTTAAATGCCTTATTGTATGATTGTCAGACAAATCAATCACACATCTTATTGGATCAATATCGCGATGAGTTTGAATTTGGTGAACCGGTCTGGTCACCGGACGGCGAATGGATTACCATGGCGGTTCGTCTGGCGCGGGTTCAGGGAAGCCCGACCAAACAAATTATGTTATTAAAAATTGACGGCAGTGTTGTAAAATCCATCACGGATGATCAGCTTTATACATACAGTGTTTACAGTTGGAGCCCTGACGGAGAAAGCTTGTTATTTCAACGGTATCGGGTCGGTTCTTCCAATATGGTGCCTGATATCCTTTTATGGGAAAAAGAGACTAACCGGACCCGAGTGTTGATTAACGGCGGCGGCAGACCGGCCTGGCTGCCATAAGCGGCTATTTATTGAACATTTAAAGAAATGTTCAAATCAAAAAAACCTTCTTTTTTATCATTCATAAAAAACCAGATCCCGCGATAATTACCCGTTTGCAGCGGGCTTTTCATGTGCGCTATCAGGCTGGTTATTTCACCCGGTTTAACGTCTTTTTGAAGAAAATAAGCCGTCGGCAGGCCATCACCGATGCGATCGCCACCCCAGAAAGCAATATAATAATCGGGAGTCCAGGTGGTGGTGCCCGTGTTTTTTACCGTCCAAACCATATCATAATCAAAACTTTTGGCGATATTACTGCCGTTGTCAGGACGCTGCTCAATTAATTGAGCCTGATCCAGGGGGGGAAGTTCGGTGAATGTAGGAAGGGGGGTAGGTGTTTCAGTGGATTTAAGCGGTGTTTTTGTGGGCCGGGCAGCTTTGGTGGCGGTTAATTGCGCTTGAACGGTTATGGCTGCACCAGTTTGGGTTTGTTTGATAGACAACGGTGATTGCTCAACCGGAGCACAAGCCGCCAAAAGAAAACTTAAAACCCCCCAGAAGATAAATTGCCTGATTAACCGTTTTTTGTTCATGCCCGCTCCGCGAAAAATTTTATAACACAATAACTATTATTAATGATATTAAATATACCCTGATTTGGGTTAATCGACCAGAAATAAATTCAGATAAATGAATCCAGGGCAAGTTTGATTTCTTCGATAACCCCCGGATCAACTTCTCGACGCAGCGCATCGGATAAAACTTCACGGCTTTTAATATGATTGATCTGCCCAAGCGCCCAGGCGCTGTGGGCACGAACGAGAGGCTCCGCTTCGTTGGACAATAAATAATTAAGTGGTGAAATAGCCTCGCTTGAATGGCTGTTGCCCAGAGCAACCCCAATATTACGCAGATAACCGCGGTGTTTGGTGCGAATGATGGGTGTGTTGTAAAATTTTTGTTTAAAAACCTGCGGCGATAAATAAACTTCATTCAATAAATCAGGGTGGGCTAAATCAAAGCGTTGTGGAAACAGGCTGTAGTTCCTGTCGTCTTTCTTTTTTCGATTCCAAGGGCAAACCGATTGGCAAATGTCACAACCAAAAATTTGATTCGAAAAATGATGCCGTAAATCAAGCGGAATAACACCTTTATTTTCAATGGAATGATAAGAAAGGCAGCGGGAGGCGTCTATGGTACGGTTATTTTGTATACATCCGGTTGGACAGGCGGTGATGCAGCGCGTGCACGAACCGCAATAATCTTTTTCGGGCACGGATTCATTTTCGATTTCCAGATCGATTAATAACTCAGCCAGCAGTGAAAAAGAACCGGATTTCCTTGAAATTAAACAGGTGTTTTTTCCAATCCAGCCCAGACCGGCCAGCCAGGCAAAGTCATGTTCCAGAATGGCAGCGCTGTCGCTGCATGCCTTAACATTAACTTTTTTGCCGGTTATCTTTTCGGTGGCTGAACGGAGTTTTTCCAAAGCCTCCGGGATAAATAAATGGTAATCCGTGCCAAGCGCGTAAGAGGCAATATTCCCTTTTAATACATCGGGAGACGGCAAAACTTCGGGGTAGGGAACACTGACGACCAGGATGGTGCGGCATTCAGGGAAAAGATAAGCCGGATTGCGGCGAGCCTGGCGGCTGTAATCGGATTGCAGATAAGCCATGCCGGCATGAAAACCGTCCTTTAGCCAGGATTCAAAAACCGGATAATGGGGCGGCGTTTGCGGGGAAATAAGCCCCAAAAATTCAAAACCGAGGCGAATAGCCTCGGTTTTGATATCTTCATAAATCAACATAAAAGGCCTTGCAGCCGTTTATTATTTGACGGTGACGACGGCAAAAAACTGGCAGATGGCAACACCATCGTCATTAACCAGTTTATATGTGCCGTTATAAGTTCCGGCGTCTCTGGGGGCAGTCATATCGACTTTGAATGTGTATGAATCGGTTTTTACAACCGTGTTGGCGAGGAAGAATGTGCCGGATGGGCCCAGATCACCGGTGACTTTGGTGATATAAAACTGGGTATTCCAGTCGCGAGCGCCGGTATTTTTAAGTACCCAGGTGGCATCAAACTGCGTGCTGGGGTCCATGACGGAATAATCATCCGGAGAAGTGCTTTGCAGTACGCAGGCGTCGGTGTAAGCAGTTTTAGTGGCTGTCGGCTGAACAACCCAGCGTGCGGCCTGGGTGGGAGCCACAGGCAAAGTCGGGGCAACCAGAGTGGCGAAGGGTGTGTTGGTAGGTTGAGGCGCACTGGTGTTGGTGGGCTGAACCGGCGTAGCCGAGGGATGTAAAGCAGCTTCAACGGTTAATTGAGCAACAACCGTTTGCGCCACCTCGGTATGCAGGGCAACCAGGTCCTGTGTGGGTGCCGGGGCAGCCGTGGGGCTGGCAGCCGCCACAGAACAACCCGCAACGACCACGGTCAAGGCTATGGCTGCGGCCATTTGAAAAATCTTTTTAATTGTATTCATATTTTTTTTACTCGTTTTTCCTCTTTACTCTAATTGACGTTGATGGTCACATCCATCATGCGGATGCATTTTTTCTGGCCGTTCATCAAACACCAGATGCTGTTATATTTACCATCCGTCCCTGAAGTTTTCATGTCAACCACAAACTGGGCGGTTCCGCCGGGTGCGACAGTGTCGCGGATGCAGTACCAGTTAGCAAAACCGGAACCGATGCGATCACCACCGCCAAAGGCCAGGTAATAACCGCCTTCGCAGTTACCGGTGCCGGGCGTCCAGGTGGTGGTGCCGGTATTTTTGATGGTCCAGGTCATGTCGAAGTCCACATCATTGCCCAGAGTTTCACCATCATCGGGATCCTGGTCAACAATTTCACCGCGATCAATCAAAGAAGAGTCAACTGCGGCGGCTGCCGTTGCGGAAGGAGCCAAAGTTGCCAGAGCAAGCGACTGGGTGGGAATAACAAGCGGAGTAGTGGCAGCCGCAGGGTCGGAGGATACCGGATTGGTTGCCGGGGTCAGTGCGAGGGTAGGCGCTACGGTCGGCATGGAAGTTTGAGTGGGTTCCGGTGTGGCGGTGGCGGTGGGGTTTAATGCGGCTGCAACGGTGAGTTGAGCTTGAACGGTTTGAGCGGCTGCGGTGAAGATCATGTTCGGATCAATGGTGGGTTCAGCCGGGGCCGCATTACAAGCTGAAAGAGCGCCCATCACAAACAAGGTGATCAATGAAACAGCCATACGAAAAGTTTTTGACATTCTTTTTTCCTCCAAATTTGTTCTGCTCAATTCATCTATTTTGAGCAAAGTATTTTTAAAAATGTAGAATCTTAATCCAACAAATTTTCTACTGCATTGCCTTAATTGTCAAGGGTAGCCCGAATTAAGACCAATTATGAAAGGTTAATTTTACTTCTTTTTTGGCGTAATTGTAGGGGATAACCATTCAACTGCATCCGGAGTTGGTGGTGGCGAGATATTAAACCCATTGGCGCCTTTAAAAGAAAAATAAGTAATGGCGCCACTGTTAATCAACGTGGTTAATCGATACGTATTTTCCAGGTAATCGATGCTGATTTCGTATTCACCGGCGGGCAAATCACTTAAGACCATGTTTTCATTATAATAATCGTCACTGCGTACGGTGGTGCCGCCGTAACTGAAAATAGTCCATTTTTGGCCGGTCTGCCGGTTGACTACATTCACCCCCTGACTGGTCAGGATTGAGCCGTTGCTGTTTTTTAAAGTACCTACCAGGATTCCCATGCCTTCAGGCGGCGTTAACCATAACTCCGGGTTACGCGTCCAAAAATAACTGTTTTCTTCCAAACGAATCTCAAAATGCAAATGAGGGCCGGTGGTATTGCCTGTGTTCCCCACGATGCCAATTTGATCGCCGGTGTTGACCCACTGGCCTTTTACGGCTGTGATGGCATCCATATGGGCATAAACCGTGTATAAAAATTTCCCGTTAAAACCGAAATTATGCCGGATGGTTACTGCCAGACCATAAGGGTCATTGGGGCTGCCGTTGCCAAGATAAATGCCGTAACCGGCATTGACCACTTCACCGGGGGCAGCGGCCAAAACCGGCGTACCACGTGTGGCGTCAATGTCGATGCCCGTGTGAATGTTTTCGACGCCGAAATAGGTGGCCCCATAGCGATAGTTGGCTAAAGGCCAGTTGACCTCGTCGGCGGCTATGGGACGCTTAAAATAAAAATGGTCATGCGGGTTTAACGCCCAGGGAGAATCGTTTAATGGCGGCCGCCAGGAAGAAATGGGCGCCTGAGGCGGTGTGGGAAAGCGCAAATTAAGGATATCAAGGGCGGTGGGTGTGGCGTTAACCACCTCGGTCGGTGTGGGAAAAGCCGACGGCAGCATAATTTCTGGTAAGGGTGTCTCGGAGGGTGTTGATAAAGGCAATTCCGTCGGTGAAACCGGTATGCAGGCCGACATTAAAATCACCAGGGAAAAAAGATAAAACGATTGGGATAAACGACTTAAACCCTTTTTCATTTTAATTTCCGGGAGCGGGCGTCCAGGTTGGATTTAAGGTCGGTGTAAGGGTGATGGTCGCCGTGGGGGTGGGGCTGGACGGGGTGTAATCACGCTGCGTGGGAGTCATGGTGACGGTGCGGGTAGGTACATACGTGCGGGTTGCCAGGGCTTCGGGCGGGTATATATTCTGCATGGCCTGTTCATAGCTAAGCCCGCCATCCATATAAAACTGGTTAAAGCGGGTGGCTTCAAAATAGGTGCGCCAGGTGGGCAGGGCCGATAAACGCTGCCATCCGTAGGCCAATGCCAGGTCTGTGAAATCGATCCAATAACCGTCCGGAATTCCGCCTTCTGTTCCGCCCATTTCATAAGCCTGAGGATCGCCGCCGTAACGACTGGTGAAGTTCCAGGGAGTTTGTTTTAGGGGTTCTCCCTGGGAGCCATCCTGAAATCGTGTTTTCAGGTAAATTTGCCAATATATTTGACCGCCGATATTATCACGCGTGACCATCATCCAACTGGCATAATAAGGTGTGGGGTTGACTGCAAAAGCTCTGCCGGTAAAAAGCCAGTTAATACCCATGTTGGGCGGAGGCGGCTCGGTGAGAGGTGTGAAAGCGCTGGAAAGTGAATCGAGAAAATTCCAACCGATTTGTTTGTGAACTTCAACACGCAGAGCGTTATAAGCCTCATCCACACTGTCGTGCAGATAAGGGTAAGGGGCGGTCAGGCTGCCAACCGGAACAACGCCCGTTCTGCCGCCGGGAGGCGGTGGGTTAATTGAGGCGGACGCTTTCCAGAGGGGGGCAGCCGGAGACTGGGCATTACCTTGTTTGGTGATACTTTCCAACCAGAGCGGTAGCTGCCCGAATTTCCAATCCATTCCATTCAGACTGCCGTTAATTTTCACCGGCGGATAAAACATTTCTCCGCCGTCAACCAGGTAACTGGCCAACTCGGTATGGTTTATGGCGGGCAGGCTGACCAGGATCATATCTCCCAGGGGGCTCCAGACAAAACTTTCACCGGCACCGAGTTGTTGGGGCGCAGTGTTGGGCGTTTGAAGGTTAATAAACACGATCTGTTTTTGAATATCATTTTCGACTACCCAGGCCAAACGGCTGCCATCCGGCGACCAATGTGGGTCAAAACTGCTGCCATCTTCCTGGCGGCTGATGCGAACAAAACGGTTGTCCGATTGATCCAATCGAGCCAACCAGATTTCAGGTTTGCCCGAACGGGTGGATACAAAAGCGACATCACGGCCCTGGGGAGACCAGGCCGGGCTGCAATCCATACCGATGGAGTTGCTTAAATTAATGGGAGCCTGGGCGGGGTTATTAACCGAACGGATTAAGATTTCAAGGTTATTGTTCTGGTAACTTTCGTATACAATCCACTGCCCATCCGGAGACCATGACGGTGCGCCATCATATTCGGGGGTATCCGTCAGGCGGCTGACCTGACGCGTGTTGATGTCCAAAATATAAATATCCCAATAAGCATTACGCCGCGAGGCAAAAGCAATGCGGCTGCCGTCGGGACTGACGGCGGGGTTGATATCATCCCAATCGTCATCCGTTAATCGGGTGATGGGCAAATTCCATCGCGCATGGAGAGGATGATGGTGCCTTGTTTTCCCAGGCCATCCTGCCAGGCTGTGGAATAGGTGGGCGTCGGAAGCGGGGTGGGGCTGGTTAGGCTGACTCCTCCAACCGGCAAACCGTTATTCTGAGGCCCGGGGGCGTTTAAAAACAGCGGATTAATCCAGCTTCCCAGGTTTTTTTGAAGGAGGGGAGCGGCGATGTACATTAACATTAAAACACTGATCAAAAGAAAAAAAATTGTGATCAGAGATAAAAATCTTCTAATACCACCCGGTTTTTGCATGTTTGAATGCCTTTATGAATTATCTGTCATTCTAACATTTTTGATTTTATCAAGTCAATGATTTTGGTTCTAAAGCCATTACGATACACGGTGAATTGGGGTGTAAAATTGGGTATGGTATAATCAAAACGCCTGTAGATTGGACAAAGGATTCCAAACAAATTATATGTCAGATGCTGAAAGGGTTTTCCTATCTTCTCCTGGAGGAGCGGGGTACAGGGGAGCGCATCTACCTGATCGTAGATCGTCCTCTCTATCTTTTATACTTGTAATCATCGCCATAAAAACGGTAGGATTGCTCTTAACGGCATTGCTGGTTGTTGGTGCGGTCATCTCGCAAACTCATCCCGAAATTATCAATCTGAGCGCCTATCTGGGCGGAGAACCCGGCGGGCAGAAACATGTGGCAGCGGCGCCTGTGCCGGCAACTTTGCCGACCACCATGCTGCAAACGGAAATTTCCAGGTTACAAACCGAAACATTTTCAAATACACAAGTATCCACTGACGCTCCGGCGGTGGTGGATGAACCCAGCGTCACCCCGGAAATGATTTTAAGCGCGACTGAGATGGACACGGCGACGCCTGAAGCGACTTTAACCCCGGATCAATCACAAACGCCTACATCAACTTTACCACCCACCGTCACTGCTACCAATATTCCCAGCTTTACCCCAACCTTTACGGCTTCACCGACCATTTACCCTTATTCGTTGACCGCGTATAATTCCACGATGAGCACGCCGCTGCAGGGCATTGGATTTGGCGAACTGCCTTCCATTATCTCGCAGTTGTATAATGTGCCTGATCCCCTGAAAGATACCGGCCATCACGGGGTCGACCTGGGTTCTTATGATTACCACGGCAAGTTGATTTATGACTGGCCGATTCAGGCTGTGTTTGCCGGCAAAGTAGTTGGAATTATAATCGACCGTCCGCCGATCGGTAACACCATTATCCTGGAAAGCACTTATAATGAATTACCGCCTGAAGTCATACAATTAAAAGGAATTAAACAGGGGCAGTCCTTGTACCATATGTATTCACATATGTTAAACCCGCCCACGTTAAAAATCGGCGACCGGGTTATTCTGGCGCAGGAGATTGGCCGGGTGGGTAAAAGCCAGACGGTGGAAGCGCATCTACATCTTGAGATGGTCATCGGTGTGTCCGGACAGACTTTTAGCAGCATGGCATATTACAATGCCAACGCCACTGAGGACGAGAAAAAAGAATATATGTACTGGCGTACTTCGGGAACTTTTGTGGCGTTTGACCCGATGGAGCTATTTGCAAACTTAAAATAGGTAACATGACCCATGAATGAAACAACCGGAAAATCAATTGTTAAACCCCTGTTATACACCGCTCTGGCACTGGCTGTCGTCATGGCTTGTTTTTTGTTGGTCTTTTTGTCGGCGACGCTGGGTACGGCTTATTCGGTATCAAATTGGTTAACTTCAACACCCAATGTATCCGAATTGATTTACAGAACTTCCACCGACAATGCTGTAGCTGTGGTGTTGCCCACAGAAACAATGCTGCAAGAAACGCCGTTACCTTCAGCAACCCAACCAGAAATTCCCACGGAAGTGATCGAGCCGACGGCCACGGAGACCCCGGAAGAGATCGAAACGGCTATTCCGAGCAGTACTCCGACTGAGACGCCTCTGCCGGCTACGCCTACCACCGATTTTATGGTCATGACTCAGACACAGCAGGCGCAAGAAGCTGTCTTGGCCGGGGATATGCAGACTCTCGTCCAGAACCTTTATGACAATCAAACCATTAAGAAAAAAGAAGGCACCTATTTCCATATGCCTGATTTTGAAGGTGAATGGAATGAACCCGGTAATTACCAGTTCAGCGATACCAATATGGCGCTGTCAGATTTTGTATTGCAAGCCGATATGAACTGGCAGGTAGATGGCAACCAGGGTGAATGGGCCGAATCGGGCTGCGGCGTGGTTTTTCGGGCTGATGAAATGGGCAATTATTATATGATTTATTTAAGCCTGGATGGCCGCGGACGCCTTGTCAGAAAATTAAACGGTTCATCCGTCATGTTGGGGCGTTCCACGATTTACGACGTTGACCGGAATGACGGTAATGCCAGGTTCATGTTAATTGTTGAAGGCGATCGCGTAAGGTATTACGTGAATGATAAAATCAAATTCGATAAGTATGTTCAACCGCAAATTGGCAAACTTGCCTGGACGATTGTTTCAGGAAACAAAAAAGGTTTTGGAACTTATTGTAAAATCAGCAACATCAATATCTGGAAGTTAAGCAATTAATTGGAGATCAAATGGAAAGCGGGAAGGAGCTGATGTTATGACGGATCATTCTATACGAGACGGGATTGGCCTGGTGGGTGCCTTTCAGTTCTTTTTGGCAGTTGCCAGTTTTGTAGGTGCTATTGCCATCTTTTTACTTGGAATTATTAATCCTCTCAATGGGGGAAACGGGATAACGCTGGAACAGATGCTTTTACCGGTGATCGGTTTGATTGTGACGCTGTCATTGACAGTGGTTTATCTGATGGTCGGTGTGGGGCTGATGCGCTTTAATAATACGGCGCGTTTGACGGCTATATTTCTGGGCATTCTGGGTCTGATGAGTGGATTTGTCAGCGTGGCCGGCGCAGTGGTGATTAACCTGAGCGGCAACCTGACTCCCGATTGGATATCCATTTTAATGACGGGCATGATGGTCATTTGCGCCTACTCGATTTTGGGGTGGGTTGATATTTTTGTATTAATCTTTTTGCTTAATCATAAAGTACGGGCGTTATTTTATAACTACTACGATCAA
>JAJTBH010000102.1 GCA_021287005.1 Anaerolineae bacterium | reverse complement strand
AAGTAGATTTCAAAAATCCATGCACAAAAAAATGGAATAAACCAAGATCGTAAGTAAATAAATAGAATAATTGAATTTATTATAACGATCCGGACATTTTTGTCAAGAAATAGTTTGAAAATATATCGACAAAATATTGACAATTGCAAATTGGGTTTTATAATATTAATTAAATAAGATAATATATATCGTAAAAGAGAGAATAATATGAACATACGATTGGTAGTTGACAGCACCTGTGATTTACCAGAATATCTGATAAAGGCCCATCGTATCAGTGTTGTTCCCTTATATGTTTATATGGGAAACAAAGAATATCAGGATGGGGTGGATTTGAGTAAAGAAGATTTTTATAATCGTTTACCTGATGTTTTTCCTTTTCCGGTGACTGCTGCACCCGGGCCGGGTGTGTATTTAAATTTATATAAAAAATTGGCCGATGAAGGGGCAGAACAAATTCTATCGCTGCATATTTCACAATCGCTCAGTTCCATGATTAATGGGGCTTACCAGGCGGCAGAGGAATTTAAACAAGCCGAAGTGACTGTTGTTGACTCAGGCCAACTGGGACTGGGGTTTGGTTTTCAAGTGCTGGCGGCGGCAGAGGCGATTGAGGCAGGCCGAACCATGCCGGAAATTCTGGACTTAATAAAAGACCTGGGTAAACGCACTTTTGTTTTTGCCGCTCTGGATACGCTTGAATATTTAAAACGCGGTGGGCGTATGAACGGAACGGTTTCATTCCTGGGAAATTTGCTGCAAATTAAACCGATTATGTTAATGCATGCCGGGGTTCCTACATCGGAGAAGGTGAGAACCCGAAAGCGAGCACTGCACCGCCTGGTGGAAATTTTTAATTCGATGGGCCCCCTGGAACGGGTGGCAATGGTTCACACGCATGCCCTTGAAAGAGCCGAAGAATTGCTCAAGGAAGTAAAACATCTTTTGCCCGAGACCGAAGTGCTGCGCTCTGAAATCAGTCCGGTTTTGGGGGCCCACGTTGGGCCGGGTGTGGTTGGATTTGTGTGTGTTAAAAAAGCGGGATAATCAGGAGGAAAAATGGATCTATTAAGTATTTACCTTTGGGGCGGCGGTTTAGTGGCCCTGCTGATGATATTTATCTGGCTTTTAAGCCTGTTTTTAAAAAACTCAAGCATCGTTGACATTTTCTGGGGGCCCGGTTTTGTGCTTTTGGCCTGGTTTTATTTTTCACAAACTCCGGATGGCGATTTTTTGCGTAAAACATTAACCGTCGGTCTGGTCACAATCTGGGGACTGCGCCTGGCGATTTATATATTTTTACGCAATTTCGGAAAACCCGAGGACTTCCGTTACCGTAAGTGGCGGGAAGAAGCCGGCGAAAAGTGGGCTTTACTCAGTCTGTTTAAAGTGTTTTTTGTGCAAGGGCTGATAATGTGGATAATTTCAATTCCGCTGCTGGCGGCACAGTTTCAGCGCGAGCACCTTCCGGGCTGGCTTGAAATATTGGCCGTGGTATTCTGGCTGATCGGATTTGTTTTTGAAGCCGGAGGTGATTGGCAGATGAAACAGTTTAAAGCCGACCCGGCTAACCAGGGACAGGTTATGAACCGGGGATTGTGGCGATATACGCGGCATCCAAATTATTTTGGCGACGCGGCACAGTGGTGGGCTTTTTATTTGCTGGCTCTGGCCGCGGGTGGTTGGTGGAGTTTTTACAGCCCGTTATTGATGACTTTTCTTTTGCTGCGTGTATCCGGAGTAAGCCTTTTGGAAAAAACATTAAAAGAAACCCGGAGCGGATACAAGGAATATATTCAAAACACCAGTGCATTTGTGCCCTGGTTTCCTAAAAATAACCAAAAAGTAGAGGAAAAAGAATGAAAATCTCGAAGGTATTATCTCTATTGGGCTTATTGGCCATGACGGTTGTAATTTTAAACGGGTTTATTAATGGCCTTTTTACCGAGGAGGGCAGTCAATGATTATCCATGCCCTGGGGGATTGTCTCCATGGTAGATCTATACACAGGCTTTATATTGTTCTCAATCTGGATTATTTATCGTGAAAGAACGCTCTGGAAAGCCGTGGTGTGGGTGGTGTTAATGATGTTGTTGGGTTTTTGGGCGGGAAGTTTGTATGTTTTTATCGCGTTACAGCATAGTCGTGGAAATTGGGATGTATTCTGGAAGGGTGAAAAAGGGTTACAATTATAAAAATTGGATGAACCTATGGATTGAGGGAGTAAAACATGTCTGACACGCGATGGACGGCAAAAAATATACCTTCCCTGGAGGGAAAAATAGCCCTGGTGACGGGAGCCAACAGCGGCCTGGGTTATTACGCAACGCTGGAGATGGCACGCAAAGGCGCATTGCTTATTATGGGCTGCCGGACAAAACAGCGGGCTGAACAGGCTTATCAGCAAATGAAAGCGGAAATTCCGCACGCAAAAATAATCATAATGACCCTGGATCTTTCCAGCCTCGAATCGATTACCCGGTTTGCGGAGGCGGTTAAAACCCAATTTACCCGCCTGGATATATTAATCAATAACGCCGGTGTAATGGGCATTCCAAGGCGGGAGACGCAGGATGGGTTTGAAATGCAGTTTGGCACCAATCACCTGGGGCATTTTGCCCTGACAGCCCATTTGTACCCGTTAATAAATTCCACTCCTGACAGCCGGATTGTGACGGTCAGCAGCATGATGCATCAACTTGGGCATATGAATTTTGAAGATCTAATGGGACAAAAGTCTTATGATGCCTGGGCCGCTTATTCTCAAAGCAAACTGGCCAACCTGTTATTCGCTTATGAATTACAACGCCGATTGACGGCAAAAAGTTCGCACGTGCTCAGCCTGGCGGCACACCCCGGTTATGCTGCCACCCATTTACAGTTTGTCAGCGCCGAGATGCAGGGTTCGGCTTTTTGGGGTTGGATAAACCAGACGGCCAATACGCTTTTTGCCCAACCGGCCTGGCAGGGGGCTCTGCCGGAATTGTATGCCGCCACGGCATCGCAGGTTAAAGGTGGCAGTTTCATCGGTCCGGATGGTCAGGGTGGTTCGAGAGGTTATCCAAAAGTGGTTAAATCCAATGCCCGTTCGTATAACGAGGCCGATGCCCGGCGCTTGTGGGAAATTTCGGAACAATTAACGGAGATCGGATTATAAGATTACCTTTTTTTAGCCTAAGCGTGGCTGATATTTCTGTTGAGCTGGCGGAGGAATTTTCGCGGTTGGTCGGGTAAAGGTCAATTCTCAGGATAATCAATCCATTTAATATCAGGATTATTTTCAAATCGTTTTTGCATGACCTGAATGGCTTCGGGATTGTTATCCATCAGGATAAAGCGGCGCTCCAGCGCCAGGCAGCTTTCACCGACCGTACCGCTGCCGGCGAAAAAGTCCATCACCAGGTCGCCGGGGTTGGACGAGGCGCGAATGATGCGGTTGATGATGCCGAGTGGTTTCTGGGTGGGGTATCCGTTGCGTTCTTTTGAATTGGTGCCGACGATCGACCACCACCAGGTATCCGTGGGAAGTTTTCCTTTTTCGGCTTTTTCGGGGCCCACCAGACCGGGCGCCATATAGGGTTCGCGATCGATATCCGCTACGTTAAAAACATAATGTTCGGGGTCTTTGGCGTAAAAAAGGATGTTGTCGTGTTTGGCCGGCCATTTACTTTTGGCTTTGCCGCCATAATCATAAGCCCAGATGATTTCGTTGATAAAACAATCACGCCCAAAAATTGAGTCAAGCCAGATTTTGCAGTAATGAACTTCACGATAATCGATGTGAAAATAGAGGCTGCCATCCGGTTTGAGCAAACGATGAGCCTGTTCGAGACGGGGACGAATGAAGCCCTCGTAATTGTCGAAGGTATCGGCGTATTGATTCTTTCCCAACGCTTCGGTCTGGTAGGTGCGGCCGCCAAAACCAACCCGGTCGCCTTCATCGGAGCGTATGGTGCGGATGGTGGTGCGGGCCTGGTTTCGGCCGGTGTTAAAAGGCGGGTCGATGTAAATTAAGTTAACCGATTCGTCCGGCATGGATTTTAAAATATCGAGGTTATCGCCAAAATAAATGCTATTGTTCATGAAGTTAGAAATATTACCTTGTAATAGAGATGAGAATCAAAACGAGCGTGGTTAAGTTTATCATAAGCCCTCAATTTTTTAAAATTAATTCGAGAACTCAACATTAAGGCCGTCTTTTTCGTGAGAGCTTTTCATTTTGTACATCCGTTGGTCGGCTTCGGCCAGGCTCTTTTCAAAGGAGTCACCTACCTCAACAATCCCGTATGAAAATTTTAACAATAAATCGGGGTGGGCGCGGGCATACTGTTCGGCAATCCGGTTTATCAACTGCTCCACAATCTGGTACCCGTTTTGTACGTGTGAAATGTTAGCGATAACCAGTAAAAATTCGTCTCCGCCCCAGCGTACGACCAGATCACTGGAACGCAAATTCATTCGGGCAATACGCGTGAATTCAACCAGAATTTTATCGCCCAAAAGGTGTCCAAAACGATCGTTTATTTCTTTAAAATTATCCATATCGATAATACAGACAAAGTTATACATATCGGATGGTAAGTCTTTTAATGCACGCCGGTTTAATGCGCCCGTCAACGGATCAATGCGGTTGTTATGCTGTAAATTCAGGTTTTCCTTGTAAAGCTGGTTAAAATCAAGGACGAGGTTGATGCCAAAAGAAATGGTTGAAATGGTTAATATATAGGGTAAAACCAGGGGAATATATATTTTTAAGGGAATGCTGACCAGAATTTGGACAAGACCCAGGCCAAGTAATAACGCGGGAACCAACATCCAGAGCGGTTTTTGCGGTGAGCGAAAAATAAGTATGATTGTGACGAGTATGTTTAAAAAAAGGATAAAATTGGCAAACTGGTTGACCTGACTCATGTTATAAAAGTCCGGCATCAGACACTGTAGAATCACAGCCGGCAGGGTCAAAAAAGCCATCCAACGGCCGGCTTTTGTTTGCCCATAAACCAGTTTTTCGATGCCAAAAATAAAACAAAGGCTGGCCAGGTAACCACTGCTTAAGATACCTTTCTTAACCCATAAAAAGGTATCCAGGCTGCCCGTGGTAATTCTGAATATGGCGTCCTGGTTATAAAACAGGCAGAGCAGTAAACTCAATCCGATGTAAAATTCCGTGCTCCACCAGTGGCGTCGAAGGCGGCATAACATCAATAACAAAACACCGATAATTAATGTAGCCCCGGAGGTGATTAATAAAAAATCATTGTAGACCAGGTTAAGCAAAAACATCCGGCGGGCTGCTTCCGCAAAGCTGGTAATATAAGGTGTTGCACCGATGCCGATGCTGTATACCGTGCTGACGATATGCACTTCCAGGGTGTTTTCCTCGCGGAGAGGTTCGGTTAATTGAACCATCAACTGGTTATTCCAAAGGTTGGAGGTTGGGTTATTAAAATCACCCTGCTGGTAAACCAATTTTGAATTAAGATAAATCTTAACTGCATTTCCGCCAATCCGCGGTATTACCAGTGTATCCAGGTTGCTGCCGGGAAAGGTGGTGCGTAAGGAGATTTTTTGTTGATTGGAAGCCAACATTTCCAGGTAGGGCAGTTTGAAAGCCTCCCAACCGTTTTCTGTTTTGACCTGCCAATCCGATAAAACAAAACCTCCCGGTTGTAGGGGATAGATTAATCCGATACTGATGCAAATAAACATCGTAACGGCGATAAAAACAACCCAAAAATTTCGCTTAAAATTGATTATAAACATGGTTACCGGTGCTGATTAAAAAAAAGAAATTGGCGATTGATTGTAACATGGAATTATTTAATCGATAAAAAAAAAGAATATAACCGGTAAAAATTTAACCATCAATCGATGTGGAAATTTGAGGGTTTTTCGAGTAATAAAAATGAATAAAAAATCGTCATTAAATAAAGTTTTACCCTTATAAATTAAAAATAACCGGTTGATGAGCTAAATAGTGTGAACGATGGAATTAAAATCGATGAAGACAAAAAACATTTTTGCCCCAAAACAGTTAATCCGCCTTTTGATTCATGTAACCTGCTGGCTGCCTTTGTTTGTACTGATTTTTCAATTTTTTACAAATAATTTAACAGCCAATCCCATTCAAGCACTCGAACAGCGCAGCGGGGATGTAGCAATAATTTTACTGTTAATTACATTGTCTATCACACCGCTGGTGACGATAAGCGGGTTAGCAGCATTAAACCCGCATCGGCGCACACTGGGTTTATATACATTTTTTTATGCAACCATACATTTATTAACCTTTATCGGACTGGATTATGGGTTTAATCCAGCATTAATCTGGCAGTTCTCCGTGCAAAAACCATTTATCTGGGTTGGTTTGTTAGCTTTTGCCGGGCTTTTTATGCTGGCATTAACCTCTTTTAATTATTGGATCAAACGGTTGGGAAAAAACTGGAAACGACTGCATTCTTTAGTTTATGTTTTATCTTTCCTGGTGGTTTTACATTTTGCCTGGGCCGTTAAGGGAGACATATTTCGTTTGGCGGGGGATATTATTAGACCATTGGCAGCCGGTCTGGTTCTGGTATTTTTATTATTAATCAGAGTGCCAATCGTCAGGAAGTGGATCAGTCAAAAACGCATAAACCTGACGCGGCGAAAAATGCTTAATCGTAACGATAAAAAACAAAACCAGGGCGGCTAACAAGATTTGATGATAAAATCAAACGATTATATAAACGGGGAAGTATTATTGGAAAAGGAATATGAAAAGGGAAACAACTCGATTAACTCCGGAAACGGCGCTGGCTCAGTTACAAATTCTGGCAGATGAAAAAGTGATTTTGGGACAAAAACGATTTGGCATTAATCCGGCCAGACCCCTGGGGGTTAGCATGCCTTTGATCAGGAAGTTGGCGCGCGGACAACGCGATCATGAGCTGGCCATACATTTGTGGCAAAGCGGTTATCATGAGGCACGCATTCTGGCGGCGCTGGTGGATGACCCAAAGCTGGTCGACCGCGAACAGATGGAGGCCTGGACGGCTGATTTTGATTCATGGGATATTTGCGATCAGGTCGTGGGTAACCTTTTTGATCGGACGCCGTTTGCCATAAATTGTGCGTTGGAATGGAGTGAACGGGAGCCGGAATATACGTGCCGGGCCGGTTTTGTGATGATGGCCGAGATGGCCGTCCACCGTGCAGATTTGCCGGATGAAACTTTTTTACAATTTTTTCCGTTAATTATTAAACAATCCTGCGATGAACGGAATTTTGTGTGTAAGGCCGTTAATTGGGCCTTACGCCAGATGGGCAAACGTTCGCCGCTGCTCTGGCAGCAAGCCGTGCGAACTGCCAACCAGTTAAAATGCAGTTCTTCAAACACGGCCTGTTGGGTTGCCGAAGATGCTTTACGCGAGTTATATAATCTTTCACAAAAAGCTTACATTCAAAAACGCTGGTCAACCCGAACTGGAGCATAACAAATTATGTCGATTAAATCAGCCGATCTTCCCCTTCAAGAATTTGATTTTTCACGTAAAGCCATCCTGGAACCGCGTGCCGGGTTTGAAACAGGTGGAATCACGCGCGGCGTTTTATGTTTTTTCTACGATACTCTGGCAGCTTTAAAAGAGGCCGGTCAATTAATAGTTGTTGGAAACCTGTTATCAGAAATTGGTCCCAACCCGGTATATGAATTTAATTATCAGGGTGAAAAGGTGCTGGTGCTGCACCCCGGAGTGGGCGCGCCGTTAGCCGCAGCATTTTTGGAGGAGTTTATTGCTCTGGGTGTGAAAGATGTGATTGCCTGCGGCGGTTGTGGTGTGCTGGATGCCAATATTGATGCCGGGCATGCCATGATTGCGGAATCGGCTGTGCGCGATGAAGGGCTCTCTTACCATTATCTGCCGGCCGGGCGGGAGACGACGGCGCATCCTGATGCAATTATTGCCCTGGAAAATACGCTTCGGAGACATCATCAGCCAATCCAACGGGTGAAATGCTGGACAACCGATGCCATTTATCGCGAAACGATAAATAAATGCGAATTACGCCGTTCGGAAGGCTGCAAGGTGGTTGAAATGGAAGCCGCTTCATTTTTTGCCGTGGCGCATTTCAGAGGCATTCGTTTTGGACAAATTTTATATGGCGGAGACCTGGTGGTGCCGGAAGGTTGGGATGAGCGCGACTGGTTTAAACGTTCTTCCTCGCGCGAATTGCTTTTTAACCTGGCCGTTGAAGCCGTGATAACACTTTCGAACAGTTAAGCCGTCAGGTCACAAAATAACTTAAACCCCACCCGATCAGGCGTGCCAGTGCGGTTTTAAAACGAACGTTTTTTGTCGGGATATAATATGTACATTGGGGGTGGGTCCAGCCTTTATTCAGCCAATAATCGCCATCCAGGCTGGGTTGAGTGATTTTATTTCGCCAGTATCGTTGTTGAATGCTGAAAGTCATTAATGACATAAATGAAGGTGAGCTGCTTTTTTGTTGGTAAATTGCAAAAAACAATTGGGCGGCCGCTTTTTTAATTTGCCGATCATGCAATTGTAGAATTTGTTCGGGCGTGCTTAAAGCCCCGCCTTTAATTCCCAGGTGACCGGCAAGATAATATCCCCAGGAACTTAACGCAAAATCGAGGGTATTTAAAGTGTGATCAACCGGCCAGACGCCAATAGTGGCGACCGTCAATGCACATTTTCCGGATAACGCCGGACGGTGGCATAAATAAGCCAGCCGGTCCAGCCATGTTTTCATAATGCCACTGACATCATTTACATAAACAGGGCTGGCGGCGATTAATCCATCGGAGTTGGCCATTTTTGACTGAATGGATGCAAGATCATCCTTTATCGGGCATTTGTCTTCGCCCCGGTCGAAACAGGTGCGGCAGCCCCGGCAATATTGAAGGTTTATATCCCGCAGTGAAATATGTTCAAAAATCAATTCAACCCCAAAAGCTGAAGCCAGTTGATTTAGCTCCGCTTCCAGCAAGCAGAGGGTACGAGCGGTATTACCGTTTTTTCTGAGGCTACCGTTGATAGTCATAATTTTCATGGAGTCACCCCGCTTTGTTTCCAGGATAAAGATAAGATAATTATATCGTTTTCTTCAGGCGGGTAGAAATTTATGCTATACTCTGAACAGAAAAATCCCACTTATGTGAAAGGCGCGGTTATGCTTTATCTTGTTTCGACTCCCATTGGTAATCTTGGCGATATTTCATTAAGGGCGCTTGAAACACTGCGCAACGTGGATGTGGTCGTGAGCGAAGATACCCGTAAAACGGGCATTATGCTTAAACATTTTGAAATTAAAAAACCGCAAATTTCCTTTCACGAATATAATGAAACCAAAGCACTGCCCAAATTGATGGATTTACTGCGCGAAGGGAAGTCTCTGGCAGTGGTGACCAATGCCGGCACGCCGGCCATTTCAGATCCGGGTTTTTTGCTGGTACGCGCCGCCGCAGCCGAAGGCATCACGGTGACTTCCATACCAGGCGCCACCGCCGTAATCACGGCGCTGGTGTTATCCGGGCTGCCGGTGCACAGTTTTACATACCGCGGTTTTCCGCCGCGTAAAAGCGGTGCGCGCCGCCGTTTTTTTGCCATTGATCAGGCTGCGCCGCATACACTGGTGTTTTATGAAAGCCCCTATCGATTAAAAGCATTTCTGGAAGACGCCCTGGCGGTATATGGTGATCGCCTGGCAGCCGTAGCGAACGATCTAACCAAAATGTTTGAAACGGTCGATCGCGGGCGGCTCAGCGAACTGATCACGCTTTTTTCAAACAAGGAACCGCGCGGCGAATATTCGATCGTGATTGCCGGTGCAGATGATAAACTGGCAGCCGTTGAAAACGAAGAAGAAGCGGAATAAAGCGGGCGACAAATAAATATGAACCGATTTTTTGTACCGGGTGTTTGTATTCAGACGCAGCGGGTTGTATTCCCCACCGACCTGGCGCACCAGATTTACCGGGTTTTACGCCTGCACCCGCAAGAACACGTTTTAGCGCTGGATAATGAAGGCGGGATTTTTGAAGTTGAATTGGATATTATTAATTCAACTGAAGTTTCAGGGCAAATAATCAAACGCGATCATGGCGTCAATGAAGCCCTTACCCAGATAACCCTTTACCTGGGACTGACCCAACGTGAAAAATTTGAATTAATCCTGCAAAAATGCACGGAAGTGGGCGTGAGAAGTTTTGTGCCGCTGATTACGCGGCGCAGCCTGGTGCAATCGGGCCGGGATGTGGAAAATAAAATTGAACGCTGGCAGCGTATTCTACGCGAGGCGGCCGAACAATCGGAGCGGGATATCATTCCCGAATTAAAAAAGGTTCAATCGCTTTCATCACTGGCGAAACTGGCCTCGGATGAAGCAGGTTTTGTTTTATGGGAAGAGGAAGCGGCTTCGAATTTCAGGGCGGCTTTAAACGAAACACAAAACCGCAAAATCAGCCTGTTAATCGGGCCGGAAGGCGGCCTCTCAGATGACGAGGTAAAAATATGCAAACAGGCCGGTTTTCAGCCCGTCAGCCTGGGAAAACGGATATTTAGAATGGAAACAGCCGCCATTGTTGCGGCGGCTGTAACTTTGTTTGCCAACGGGGATATGGATATTTAAATACCGTTATCGGCGGGGGGACTGGTTTGCCCGTAGTCCAGCACTTCACGCACCTGGCTGTTGGCGACTGCTGCCCCAATGATATTTTTTTCTTCCATTGAATCAATCAATCGCGCCGCGCGTGTATAACCGATGCGCATACGCCGCTGCAGCATGGTGATGGAAGCACGGCCTTCCTTACGCACCAGTTCAATCGCTTCGCTTAATAATGGATCAACATCATTGGATGATTTAAGTTCGTCCCAGAGCGGCACCTGCACCAGGGGCACACCGCGCGGAAGGGCATTTTCTAGCGTGCCGCCTTCGTTGCCGGGGGTTGAGACGGCTCCCGGCGTATTCGCCAAACGCCAGGTATCCACCAGGCGTTGAATTTCCTGATCGGAAACGAATACACCCTGCAAACGAACGGGGGCGGGTGCATCGGGTGATTGGAAGAGCATGTCACCGCGTCCCAATAGCCTTTCGGCGCCGGGCTGATCGAGAATGACGCGGCTGTCAATGCCTGAAGCAACCGTAAAAGCAATACGCGCCGGAAAATTGGCTTTGATGACGCCGGTGATGACATCTACCGAGGGACGTTGGGTTGCCAGGATGAGGTGAATGCCGGTGGCGCGGGCAAGTTGTGCCAGGCGAGCAATGGAACGTTCGGTTTCATCGGGGGCCAACATCATCAGATCGGCCAATTCGTCAATGATGATGACAATATAAGGCAGCTTCTGCTCGGGAAAACGCGAATTATATTCGTTAATATTACGCACCCCGGCTTGGGCAAAACGCTGGTAGCGGCCTTCCATTTCGCGCTGCATCCATTGTAATGCTCCCACCACACGGTCGACTTCAACGATGACCGGGGTTAATAAATGCGGAATGCCGTTATAACCGGTTAATTCAACG
>JAJTBH010000101.1 GCA_021287005.1 Anaerolineae bacterium | reverse complement strand
GCAATGATTACCCCGATCATAGCCCCATAACAGGTCGCCTGTGGATAACTGCTTTGATAGGTTGGGGCTCTGCCTTTTATTTGCTCATCCATAAATTTATTAATCCGTAAAAATAATTAAACAATGATAAATAACATTATACTTTAGTACCGGTAAAGCAAAGGTCTTTTCAAAAGCAATCACATGAGACTCTTTTTAGAAACCAAAATCCTTTTCCATCATTGCCCGGGGCGTGCTGCATACCTCCGGCAGGGATAAAATAAAACCAGTGATTAAATCGACCCAAAAATATTCCACTTCTACCCCACGTAATGTATAATTCGGCGCATTATATTCAAATATCCTTTTTGTTGCTTCGCTTAAGGAGTTAAACAAACCAATGGAAGAGTCTTCACCTAATTTCATTTCACCAAAAATTGAACTGCGCACTTATCCTGAAAAAGGCGGTTATGGCATTTTTGCCAGAGCGTCTTTTAAAAAGGATGAGGTTATCATCGCCTGGGGCGGTCTCATCGTTAACAGTGAAAAGCTGTTATCCCTTTCGGAATACAAACGGATTCACAGTTTGCAGATCGAAGAAGATTTGTTCGAGGTGCCCTTCACCGATGATGATCCGGCCGACATGGTCAACCATTCCTGCGACCCGAATGCCGGCATCTCCGGGCAAATCGTCCTGGTAGCCTATCGTGATATCCAACCCGGTGAAGAAATTTGTTTTGATTACGCCATGAGCGACAGCAACCCCTATGATGAATTTAATTGCCAGTGCGGTTCGGCGCTTTGCCGGGGTAAAGTGCGCGGAGATGATTGGAAACGGCCTGAGCTGCAGGAACGTTATCACGGATATTTTTCAACTTACCTTCAGCGTCGAATTGATCGCTTACAAAAATAGATTTTTAAACGGGCGGTGTTAAACCGCCCGTTTTTTATTTCCGGGGGAAATTTATTTCACATGCAAGGCTTTCATTTACTGGGTTTAAATCTAATTCTGACGTATCATTAACAAGATTCAAACATCCGGGTTTTATGATTACTCTGACGGTTATCCTGCCTTGTTTGTTTGGCTATTAATACGTATGAATTAATAAATCATTCGGGGCACAACCGATAATTATGAAGGATTTATCTATCGTCGATCATTAATAAACCTTCTTCAGGAATTAAAATTTTTTTTGTTACCAGATTGACCGGTAAAGGAGGCCCACATGAACCTTGATAAATTTACTCAAAAAGCCCAGGAGGCCATCTACCAGGCTCAAGAAATAACCCGCGAATACAACCATCAAAACATCGAACCCATTCACCTGCTCCTGGCGCTTTTGCAGCAGGAAGATGGCATTATCCCCACGCTGGTCGGCAAAATTTCCGGCAGTGACCAGGGTCTGCGCAATGAAGTGCGGGACGAACTTGAAAAACGTCCGCGCGTTTATGGCTCCAATATGCAGGTCAGTTTATCCCGCCCTGCTTCCGATGTATTAAGCGCCGCGGAACGATACGCCAAAGGTATGCAGGATGAGTTTACCTCGACCGAACATATTTTATTGGCTTTAACCGAAAGCATTGAAGGCAAACGCCTGTCCCAGTTTGGCATCACCAAAGATGCCATTCTTAAGGCTTTGGTCGGCATTCGTGGATCGCAGCGTGTCACCTCCGCCAACCCTGAGGGAACCTATCAGTCCCTGGAAAAATACGGGCGTGACCTGACCGCTATGGCGCGCCAGGGCAAACTCGACCCGGTCATCGGGCGTGATGAAGAAATCCGACGTGTCATTCAAATTTTATCGCGCCGCACAAAAAATAACCCGGCTTTAATCGGCGAGCCCGGCGTCGGCAAAACCGCCGTCGTGGAAGGTCTGGCGCAGCGTATCGTCAACGGCGATGTGCCCGAAGGATTAAAACATAAACGTCTTGTACAACTGGATATGGGCGCTTTAATTGCCGGCGCCAAATCTCGCGGTGAATTCGAAGAGCGCCTCAAAGCCGTTTTAAAAGAGATCACCAGTTCCTCAGGCGAAATTATCCTCTTTGTAGATGAAATGCACACGGTGGTGGGCGCGGGCGCCGCCGAAGGCGCTATGGATGCAGGCAACATGCTTAAACCCATGCTGGCGCGCGGAGAGCTGCACCTGGTGGGCGCCACAACCATTGATGAATATCGAAAATATGTCGAAAAAGACCCGGCCTTAGAGCGCCGGTTTCAGCCCGTGCTGGTTGAAGAGCCTTCTGTCGAAGATACCATCAGTATTTTGCGTGGTCTTAAAACCCGTTACGAAGTGCATCACGGTGTTCGCATCACCGACACGGCCGTGATTGCGGCTGCCACGCTCTCAAATCGTTACATTCCCGACCGGCACCTGCCGGATAAGGCCATTGACCTGATTGATGAAGCCGCCGCCCGCCTGCGAACCGAGATCGATTCAAAACCCCAGGCGCTTGACGAAGTTGACCGCCAGATCATGCAGCTTGAAATCGAACGCCAGGCCCTGCAAAAAGAAAAGGACAAAGCCTCTCACGAACGCCTGGAAAAATTGGAAGACGATCTCACAACCCTGCGCAGCAAATCGGTCGATATGCACAAACGCTGGGAGGTGGAGAAAAACGCCATTTCCGAGCTGCGTTTAATCAAAGAAAAAATCGAACAGACCCAGGTGGAAATGGAAAACGCCGAACGATCGGCCAACCTTGAACAGGTGGCTCGTTTGCGTTATGGTGTTTTGCGCGATTTGGAAGCCCGGCAGTCCGAGGCTGAAAAACAGCTTCAAAACATTCAATCCGGTGAGGCGCTGTTGAAAGAAGAAGTGGATGCTGAAGAAATTGCCGAGATCGTTTCACGCTGGACCGGCATTCCCGTGACGCGTCTGATGGAAGGTGAAATGCAGAAGTTGATCCACATGGAAGAACGTCTGCACGACCGCGTTATCGGCCAAAACGAAGCCATCACCGCCGTCTCAAATGCCGTGCGCCGTTCACGCGCCGGGTTGCAGGACCCCAACCGACCGATCGGTTCGTTTATCTTCCTGGGGCCCACCGGCGTGGGTAAAACCGAGTTGGCGCGGGCATTGGCCGAATTTTTATTCGACGACGAACACGCCATGATCCGCATCGATATGAGCGAATACCAGGAAAAACACACCGTTTCCCGTTTGATTGGCGCTCCTCCCGGATACGTGGGGTACGAAGAAGGCGGCCAATTGACTGAAAGTGTGCGTCGGCGCCCTTACAGCGTGGTGTTATTTGATGAAATCGAAAAAGCCCACCCCGAAGTTTTTAACGTGCTGCTGCAATTGCTCGATGACGGCCGCCTGACGGATGGGCAGGGGCGTACGGTTGACTTTCGTAACACCGTGGTGATTATGACCAGCAACCTGGGCAGTGAACTCTGGCTCAACGGTCAGGGCGGCATACCCCGCGATCAGGTGCAAAGAATTTTGCAGGCGCATTTTAAACCCGAATTCTTAAACCGCATCGATGAGATTGTCATCTTCCACATGCTCAGCCGTGAAGATATTAAACGCATCGTTGATATCCAACTGCGTTACCTCACCAAACGCCTGGCCGAACGTAACATTCACCTGGATGTCAGCGAAGAGGCCAAAGACTGGCTGGCCGAACACGGCTACGACCCCGATTATGGCGCTCGCCCGCTCAAACGCGCCATCCAGAAGGATATTCAGGACCCGCTGGCGCTGGCTATTCTGGCCGGTAATTTTAAGCCCGGCGAGACCATTCGTGTTGAACCGCAGGATGAACAAACGCTGAAATTCAGCGCCATTGTCCAGGGCGAAGTAGTGGAATAAAGATCAATCCTGTAAACAAAAAGGACTGGCTCAAAATTTGCCAGTCCTTTTTTGTATTCATTTATATCATCTGCCCCAATATTTTTTCCAACAGTTTTTGGAGCAGTATTTATTTCGAATTAACCGTCTTGCCATCTTTCAGGTAAGGCACACCGGCTTTTTCACAGGCTGCCTGCACGAAGGCCAAAAAGAGCGGGTGTGGCCGGTTGGGGCGCGATAAAAATTCGGGGTGGAACTGGGTGCCCACCATAAAAGGATGGTCGCTCAGTTCGGCAATTTCCACCAGTGAACCGTCGGGAGAAAGTCCCGAAAAACGCATACCGTGTTCCTGTAAAACCGGGCGGTAGGCATTTTTAAATTCAAAACGATGGCGGTGACGTTCTTCAATCACATCGGTTTTATAAGCCGCCGCTGCAATCGTTCCGGGCTGCAAATGACAGGCATACAAACCCAGGCGCATCGTGCCACCCATATCGGCAATATTTACCTGGTCGGGCATCAGGTCGATCACCGGGTGCGGTGAGTTTTGATCAAACTCGGTCGAATTAACACGATCGTCTTCCAGAACAAACCGGGCAAACTCGACCACCATCAACTGCATGCCCAGGCATAAACCAAAATAAGGTACGTTATTGGTGCGAGCAAAGCGCGCCGCTTGAATTTTTCCTTCAATGCCGCGGCTGCCAAAACCGCCCGGCACCAAAATGCCATGCGATTCTTTTACCAGGTCCCAGTTGTGCCCTTTTTCAAGCTCGGCGGAATGAATCCAATGAATGTTTAATTCCACATTCAGGTTGAGTGCGGCGTGTTTTAACGATTCTCGCACGCTCATATAAGCGTCGTGCAGCTCCACATATTTACCGACCAGGGCTACCGTCACTTCGGGTTTATCTTTTTCTGTGCGTTCCACCAGTTCGGCCCATTCATGCCAGTCAGGTTCCTGGCGGGCAGTCAGCCCCAGGCGCTGCAAAATATAATCACCCACGCCTTTTTTCTCAAGCAGTAAAGGCACTTCATAAAGCACCTTGCTGGTCACCATGGGCACTACGGCGCGTTTATCCACGTCGCAGAACAGGGCAATTTTCTCGCGCAGGTTATCTTCAAAGGGCAAATCCGAGCGCGCGATGATCATATCGGGTGAAATACCAATCGAGCGTAATTCGCTGACCGAATGTTGCGTCGGTTTGGTTTTCATTTCATTGGTTGCGCCGATATGCGGCAGCCAGGTCACATGAATGCACATCGTGTTTTCACGGCCCATTTCACTGCGTAACTGCCGTATAGCCTCCAGGTAAGGCAAACATTCAATATCGCCGACCGTACCGCCCACCTCGACCAGCACAAACTCGGCTTCGGTGCTTTTGGCAACCTGGTTGATGCGCCGTTTGATTTCGTTGGTAATATGCGGAATAACCTGAATCGTGCCACCCAGAAAATCACCGCGGCGTTCCTTGTTGATCACTTCCTGGTAAACCTGACCGGTGGTGGTGTTGCAGGAACGGTTTAAACGAATATCAATGAATCGTTCATAATGTCCCAGGTCCAGGTCTGTTTCGGCGCCGTCATCCAGCACATACACTTCGCCGTGTTGGTAGGGGCTCATCGTTCCGGGGTCCACATTAATATATGGATCCAGCTTTTGTACAGCTACTTTAAAACCGCGCTCTTTTAAGAGCCTGCCGGTGGCTGCAGCCGTAACACCTTTACCGACTGAACTGACAACGCCGCCTGTAAAGAAGATGAATTTGGTTGCCATCCCACACCTCCTAATAAAATAAAATTAAAATTTTTTGTAATTTAAACGAAGCGGGGAGGGTCGTTGGTTGGACGCCTCCCCGATTATTGGGCAAGGTAATAAAAAAATTTGAATAGAGCGGTTTGAACTTTGTAAGTATCATATCCTTTTTTATCTCATAACAGGAAGATTGTACCAAACAAAACCTATCTGTTCAAGAGATTTTAAGCCTTAATCTGCGCTTAAAAAAAATTTAATCTCCATTAAAAAAACAATCCCCGCCTGCTACATGACGGGGATTGTCTGACCTCTTTTTAAAGCTTCAGGAGAGACACTGGAAAATCAGGCAGTCTGTACTTTATTGTTCAAGGTTCGAGTCAGCAAGTCTTCCTGTTCTTTGGAGACGTTTTTGCCTTTTCGATTTTTCTCTTCCTGTTGCTTGCGTTCTTTTGCACGATCCATGGCAGCGCGAATGGCAATTTCCATGGCAGTCGGTTCAGCTTCAGCTTCGGCCTGTGAGCCGTCCATGCTGGCCAGTAATTCAACGGCATCTTCCGTTGCATTTCTGGATTTGCGAACCTTCTTGGGGCGTTTGGGAGCTTTTTCCCTGGGAGTCTGCGAAGCAGGCTCAAAGCTTTTCGCCGGGGGTTCTTCCACAACCGGTTCGGGTTGCAGAGCTTTCATGCTTAATTTAATCTGTTTCTTTTTGCGATTAAAATCGAGCACTTCGGCTTCAATTTCGTCACCTTCTTTGACCACATCACCGGGGGTTTTCACATAACTGTGAGACATCTCGCTGATATGAACCAGACCGGGGCGTTCCGCACCGATTTCGACGAACGCGCCAAATTTTTCAAGGCGCACGACTGTCCCTTTCACAACCAGACCCTTTTTCAGGTCTCGCCATTCCAGGTCAAGGGGTTTCAGCATGGTCAATTCGATAATGCTATCTTTGACCTTGCGAACCCAGACGCTCACGTCTTCACCGACTTTCAGAATATCCTCAACATTGCGGATATCCTGGCTGCCGGATGAGTCGATCATCTGGGAAATGTGCAGCACACCGCGTTTTCCTTCATCAAATTCAACCACGGCGCCTGCCAGGCTGACTTTAAGAACTTTTCCGGTGTATTGCGTTTTGGGTTTTACTTCTTCAACTTGTTTGGTTTCTAATTCAACGCTCATAGCGCTCTCTCCTGAAGGCAAATTTCAGCAAAACTTGATTATACCCGCCCCTATGTCACCTGTCAAACATATTTAAGGTTTTTGTTATAATCATTTTCTTTCGGGCGTGTGTAATCCGTTTTGTGTTTGATCCTGATTTAATATATACCACTTTTTTCCATATTTTCAGATATTACTTTTTTAATAAATAGTCTATCGCGGCTTCCAATTGCGCGTCGTGTTCATTTTTAATATCTTCTTCACTTATTTCAACTTTGACATCGGGGGTTAAACCCACTTTATTAATCTGGCGTTTTTCGGGGGTTAACCACCGCGCAATCGTCACACGCACAGCGCCCTGTTCATTCGAAAGCGGCACCCAGTTTTGCACGGAGCCCTTTCCATAGGTGGTGACGCCGATTAAAACACCGCGTTTATAATCCTGAATGGCGCCCGCCGTTATTTCAGAAGCCGAGGCCGAACCTTCGTTGACTAAAATAACCAGGGGAATATCCGTGGCAATACCCTTGCCCTTGCTCATGTAATTTTTCAGGTCGCCATTACCAAACTGTTCGTAAAGCACCACCTTATCCGTCGGTATGAATTCCGAAACAATTTCAATGGCTGTGGTTAAGAAACCGCCCCCGTTGTAGCGTAAATCGAGAATTAAACCATCCGGTTTTTTATCCAGTAAAGGTTGTAATACCTCTCTAAATTCAACATCCGTTTTTTCGCCAAAGGTTGCCAGGCGCACATAGGCAATGTTATCATCCAGCATTTTTCCTTCGACACTCGGTAAAGAAATCTTGCTGCGAACAATGCTGACGTCAAAGGGGTCTTCAACCCCTTCGCGTCGAATGGTTAACACCACGGTGGTATCGGCAGGCCCCAGAATCTTCTTTAACACCAGCTCGCCATCCACGCCGGTCATATCTTCCTTATCCACGGCCATCACCTGATCCCCGGCTTTTAAGCCGGCTTTTTCGGCCGGTGAGCCCGGCATGGGGCTGATAATCGCCAGAAAATCTCCGGTGGTATCCACATACGCGCCAATGCCCTCATATTCACCCTGTAATGGGGCGTTTTGCTGGCGGTATTGATCGGGATCCATATAAGAAGTATGCGCATCGCCCAGAGATTCGAGCATGCCGCGAATGGCTCCCCGCATCATTTTTACGTTATCCACCGGTTGGTCTACATACTGCACGTGCACCAGGTTCCAGGTCTCCCAGAAGGGTTTAAACAGTGTCGTTAAATCGCTTTCGCCCTTAACACCTTCCTGCGGATTACCATTAGGAGAAAAAACCAAGGCCAGGCTGTTTAACTGGGGTATATCTCTGGCGCCAAAGCCGACAATTACACCACCGCTAAAAGCCAAAAGTAAAAAAATTATGCCGATAAAGCTTAAAACCACCGATCGACATGATTTATTTTCCATAATAAAACTCCTCACCCATACTACATCCCCATGTCAACAACTACCTTTATTCAGGTAAGCTTGATTGTATCATTAATTTTCATCATCCTGGTCACGTCGTAATAAATTGGCTCGCTGTGCCAGTTCATTAAGTTGATTATCCTCTTTTTCCCAGGGGTTTCTCAGCGTATGTCCCATCCGCGTAATTCAACCGTCATCCCGCCGGCGTGATGGGCTGTTTTTCTGTCGAAGGCTCAATAATAAACCCACATTTAACGAAATGGTCATTACGGCGACAAAACCGATCAAAATCCAGCCCAGCAGCGGGATATTATTCATGGCCGGCCTGTTCCGTTGCGGGGAATAACGCCTTTCGCAGATCACTCAGGCTGGATATGCAGGCGTGATATTCGGGGTTTTCCACTTCACGTCCCACTCTGACGGTATACAACCCCAGGCTGCGCGCCACTTTAAGATTACTGACATTATCGTCAAAAAAGGCGACCCGGGCCGGGTCTGTCACACCCGCCAGCGATAACGCAATTTTAAAGGCCGGGATTTGCGGCTTACAATAAGGGTCCACGTCCACCACGTCGACAATTTGATCGATCAAATCATCAATGCCCACCACTTTTAACACACGATGAGCATGCGCACGGTCGGCATTGGTAAACACCACCAGGCGCTGTTGAAGGCCGCTCAGGGCTGTTCTTAATAATTGATCGGGTTGAATAAATTGCTGTAAAGGCACGTCATGCACGTATGCCAGGTAATCGCGTGAATTAATGCCATATTCTGCTATTAAACCGCGCATGGTGGTTCCATACTGGCTGAAAAGCCGTTCGCGCAGCTCGCTTATACCCTGAGGATCAAGATGTACTTCCTCAACCATAAATTGATTGATGCGTAACCCAATGGCCCCCCACAATCCCGACTCGGCAGGATAAACGGTATCGTCCAGGTCCAAAAGAAGGGTATCAAAATTCATGGAAAACAGTATACCTTATTCCATGCCATATCACCATATCAAATTAACGGTTAACCAGAATCAGGCTGTTTGATTTAAACCATTCGGCTTATTAGTTTCCGGCTCATTTATAAACAATATTGGAAACTTCGTCCTGCACCCGCTTGACTTCTTCAAGAAATTTTTGATCGAGTGCGGTTAATTTATAGTGATTTCTGAAAATTAAAACATCTTTATAAACCCGGTTTGCATCCGTACATTTACGTTGAATGAGCGAATATTTTTTTAACATCTCGGTTGGCAAAGGCGAAACCCACATATAGGTATGGTGCACATTGCTTAATAAATCAAACTGGCTGCCGCGCTCATAAACAAAAATCCGTTTGGTACTCGTATCAAAAGATTCCGATTTTTTCACTTCCGATAATGAAAGTGAGGGTACGTATGGGTCGCCATGCGCAATCTCGATATAAGCGCTCATATCGTCGGTATTGATTTCTTCTTTTTCAGCCAGCGGATGATTACACGACATCAAAACCAGGTTCTTAAATTCCCAGAGCTCTTCGAATTTAAGCTCCTTCTCTTTAAGCATGCTGATAAAATAATCTTCAAAGATCGCCTGATAACGAATAATGCCCAGGCCGTAATTGCCCTGCAAAATATTGTTGATGGCGCGCATTGAATTGGTTTCTTTATAATTTATTTCGATATCCTTGGAAAGATCAAGGGACGCCACCATCCGGGTAAAAGCATAAGTAATGTAACTGGCGCGCGGAATGGAAATATTAAAAACCTGTTTATTTTGTTCTTCCCGTTTATACAGGGATTCAACTTCATCAATCTGGGCCAGAATATTGCGTGCATAAGCCAGAACCTCTTCACCCTGCGGTGTTGGTACAATGCCCATCGGCGTCCGTTTAAAAATCACCACCCCCAGGGTTTCTTCCAATTCCTTAATTGCCCTTGATAAATTAGGTTGTCCCGTAAATAAATTTGCGGCGGCGCGCGTCATGGATTGAGTGCGCTCAACTTCAACTGCATATTTCAAATGAAGTAAATTCATTTTTTCATTCCAACCTTTCTTATCAAGTTTGGGCAGGTTACCCCTGCCGCCCTCCTCCTGAAATATATCGTAAAAATAGCGCCGACCGTCGAACTTTAACGTCCCGCAGCAAAAAATCAATAAAAAGGATGAATAATCGATCCTTAAAAAGGTTTATTTTTCAGTGGGTTAAAAAGAATGCCGGTTTTTTTAAACCCCGTTTTATAAAATCACCGGCATTCCGAAGGGTTAATCGCCTTATTTTAAGACGCTGATGGCCTCGCGAATGGTCTTTTCATAAGCTTCCATGCCATATCGATCCACTTCATTTTTATTCTTTTCACCGTGTGTCAAACACCCCGCCCCGCCGATGCAGCCGCCGACACAGGCCATACCTTCGATAAAATTATTCGGTAAAGCATCTTTGGATGCACGCATCAACGCCATCCGGCAGGCTTCAATACCGTCACAGGAAATCGGATCAAAATTAAAATCCGTAACGTTTTGTTCCTTTAAGGCCTGCCTGACTGCATCCGTTAAACCGCCGCTGCGCGCAAAAATGCGCCCGAAATACGAAGCATTATCAAGTACATCCTCTTCCAGGTCGGTAATTTCGATATCGCGGCTGTCAAAGAGTGCCTGAAGTTCTTCAAATGTGATCACGCTGTCAATATACGGCCTGACTTCTTCCTTTTGAAACTCCATCTTTTTCGCCGTACAGGGACCAATGAAAACCACTTTTGCATTGGGTGTGCCGCTCTTGATATATCTGGCGATGGTCGCCATGGGTGAAAGGTTGTGCGATATATTTTTTTCAAGGGTCGGATATTGTTTGTGAATGTAATCCACAAACGCCGGGCAGCAGGAACTGGTCAGAAATCCTTTTTCCACCAGCTCGCGCGCTTCGGCATCCGCCACCATATCGGCGCCCAGTGCGGCTTCAACCACTGTAAAAAAGCCCAATTTTTTAATACCGCTGATGACCTGCCCCAGTTTGGCATAACTGAACTGGCTGGATATGGAAGGCGCCACCACGGCATAAAGTTTATAGTCCTGGTTTTGACGACTCTTTTTAATCAGGTCGACCACCTGTAAAATAAACGATTTATCGGTAATGGCGCCGAAGGGACACATATACACGCACGCACCACAGGCAATGCATTTTTTATCGTCAATCGCCACGGCGTTGCTTTCGGTTTTACTGATGGCCTTCACCTTACAGGATATCTCACAAGGTCGTTTGTTATTGGCAATCGCGCTGTAGGGGCATACCTTGGCGCATTGGCCGCATTCAACACATTTTTCCTTGTCGATATGGGCTTTTTGATTTTTATCGAAATATATGGCCCCTTTTCGACAGACGCTTTCACAGCGATGCGCAATGCACCCGCGGCAGGCGTCCATCACTTCATAACCGCCCATCGGGCATTCATCACAGGCAATATCGATCACCTCAATCACATTCGGATTGTTTTTATCGCCGCCC